>NZ_JBWOPL010000036.1:0-76800 GCF_056451265.1 Rhodocaloribacter sp.
GGAACGCATCCGTCGCGAGCATACACCCGGCGTCCAGAAATGGTGACAATCGAGCCCGGAAACAGGATGATCGTCCGTATGGTGTGGCGCGGTTCGTTTTTTGCTAATTTGGCCCGCGTCACCGAGGCGGCGGTGTCCGGGAGGGATAAGGTATCCGTCTCACGTTCAAACAGGGAGACGATGCGATTGAAGGTGCTCACGCTGGGAGGAGTGTTGATCGGCGCGCTGGCGTTGACGCCGGGGCATCGTGCGGCGGCGCAGGAGACGGTTTCGGGCGTCGTTTTGCAACTGGAACACGCCCTCGCGAGCGGGGATGTGGATGCGCTCCTGGATCACGCTTCGGAGCGTATCGGCATCACCCTCTTCGAAGCCAATCGTTATTATAGCCGAGGGCAGGCCCGCTACGTGCTCAAGACCTTTTTCGCGGAGCATCCGCCTCGCCGGTTCGTGCTTCGGAATTATTATAAAACGCAGGGCGGGTGGTTCGCCGAAGGTGATTTCTGGTACGAACGCGGCGAGAGGCCGCTTCGCGTCTATCTTCGGCTCCGATGGTGGCGGGATCGCTGGGAACTGCGCGAGCTTCTGGTCGAGCAGCAGCCCCGTGAATGAGACCGCCTCCGCTTTCGCCTTCCATCGTCCCGCCACCGTTTTCATGACGTGCGCTTCATTGTTGCGCCGACGCGTATGATCTCCAGTTTCAAGGAAAAGGTGGTCAGAGAAGGGCCGGTTCGGGCATATGCCGGTGTGGCGGTGTTTCTCGGGGCGATGTTGCTGATGACGTGGGGCGCGCGGACGTGGCAGCTTGCGCGGGTGTCGGCTTCGGTGGAACGGCGGCAGGCGGCGGCGATGCAATTGGCGCTCTCGCGGGTGGAGCGGGATTTTGCCGAGATGCAGGGGCAATTGTTGTCGGTCGCGCACGCGGTGGCCGAGGCGCCCGAAGTGCTGCGGAACCTGCGGGAATACCGGGGTGGAGACGGCTTTGTCGCCACGGAGGCACTCGTCCGGTACGTGGCGGCCCTCGAAAAGCCTCCCCGGATCGGGATGGAACTCTACGATCCGACGCCGCGCCTCATCGCGTGGAACGGGTTCAGCATGCCCCCGGACGCCGCGCCGAGCGCGCCCCGATTCCTGGAAGAGGTGCAGACGGCCATCGTCCGCGACGGGGACAAACGGGTGGCGCTGGCCGTCTGGTGGCCGGTGCGGGAGGGCGCCCGGGTGCTCGGCGCCGTGCGGGTGATGCGCCTCCTCTACTTCGACGCACCCGTACGCAACCGGTACCTGCGCGACTACAGCCTCGACGAGGTGTGGACGCGCATGACGCATCTCCCCATCCACGTCGATTTTGACGAGGTGTCGGCGGAACCCCGGCGTCCGGGGACCACGCGTTTGCTTCAGGGGACCGACGGCAGGTCGCTCGCGCGGGTCTACGTGGAGCCGCCTGCTCCGGAAGACATCATCGCGGCCGAGCGCACCCGTTTCGATGACGTGATGGCGCTCTGGGCAACCCTGCTCGGGTGCTGGCTCATGGCCGGTCTGTGGCGGTGGCGTCGGAAGGGTATGCAGGCGATAAATGATCAGGCGCCCCTCGGTCCGATGCCGGGCCGTTTTGCTCTGGCGGCGGCGGCATGGGTAGGGCTGCGCTTCGCCCTCCTCGCACTGAACGTTCCTGCACGGTGGCAGACGGGGAAAGCTCCCTTCGCGCCCCTGTTCGACCCGCAGCATCTCGCTTCTACGTTCGGCGGCGGGCTGATGCGTTCCACGGGCGACTTGTTCCTTACGGCGCTCTTTGCGGTCTGCTTCGCGGCGGCGTTCCTGCACCTTTCGATGCGCGTGCCCTCCGGCGCGCTCATCCGCCGGAAACTCCGGGATCGCGTCTTTCGACGCAGGATGGAGCGCAGTTCAACGGCGCGGCTCTTCCTCGTGACGGCCATGACCTCGCTGCTCATCGTCGGGTTGGCGACGTTGCTGGGGCTGATCACGAAACGGGCGATCCTCGACAGCACCCTCAACTACTTCGCGCGCACGGGGCTCTGGCCGGAAAACCTCGTATTGCTCGTCTACGGCGCGCTCTTGCTGATGACGCTGGCGGTGGCCCTCCTCGCCGTCGGGCTCGTGAGGCTGGCGCTGGGGGTGTTGCGCCGGGGAGGTCCCATCGCCGGTTCGGTGCGTGTGTGGGTGATGGCGGCTGCGTTCGGGGTCGCGTTGCCGGTGGGGGTCGTGTATCTGATCTCCGGGGCGGAGCGCCTCGCGCCATGGGTCGTCACGCTGGTTTTCCTCGCGATGGGGGGAGGGGGGGCGGCCTTCGTCACGCTTCGGAAGGTGTCTCTGCCGGGCTTGCTGACGCTGCGGAGTGTGCTCTTCCAGGCGTTTGTGCTCGCGGTTTTGCTCTACCCGCTCGTCTACGACGGCCTCGATGCGCAACGCCGGCTCTGGATGCGCGACGCAGCGGAGACGTTTGAGGAGGGGGACGACCCGCGTGTACGTTTCGCCATCGAGGAGGTGCTTCGGAAAGCCGACTCCTCCGATCTGGCGGAAGCGCTGGCGGCGGAAAGGGGCGACGACGGCCGGCTCGACTCCCTCGCGCGCACCCTGTTGCAAGGCTCCCTGCTCACTTCGCTCGGCGGCTACGAGGTGGGCCTGACCCTCTTCGATCGAGACCGGACGCCCCGGGGACGCTTCATCATCTCACAGCAGCGTTTCAGCCGCGCCACACTCGACGAGATCGACGCGGAGGAGTTTGCCTTGCTTCGTGAGATGGTTGCCGACAGCAGCGCAAACGGCCCCTTCATCGAGCGCGTGACGGGGCGGCGGCGGCGGGATCGTTTCCAGTACATCGGCTTTGCTCCGGCGCCGTTGCAGGGCGACTCGACGGCGGGATGGCTTTTCGTGCGGGCGGAGCCGCAGCCGCAGTTTCGGGAGGAGCACACCCCTTTCCCGCAGGTGCTTTTGCCGGAGGGCTATTACGGCAACGAATACGCCGACCTGGCGCTTGCCGAGTTTCGCAACGGCGTGCTCGTGCGCAGCCTCGGGCGCATCTTCGGCCGGTACCGGCTTCCGGAAGAGGTGATCCGTGAACTGGGCACGCAACCGGCCCTCTGGCGGCAGGAGACCGTGCGCGAACAGCGGTTCCTGACGTACTACGTCCGGATCTCGGACGAGGAGACGGCTTCCCCGGGCGGCGGCCCTCCCGGCGTGCGCACGACCATCGTGGCGGTGCGCACGGCCTCTATCAACACTTTCGACCATCTGTACTATCTCCTCCGCCTGACCGTCGCGGGACTCTTTCTGGCCCTTCCGGTGTACCTCTTCGGTCTCTACTGGCGCCGACGGACCGGGCTCCTGCCCGCCCCCCGCGTCCATTTCCGAGACAAGGTGCTCAATGCTTTCTTTGCCGTCGGCATCATCACCGCTGCGGCGATGGGCTTCGCGGGGCTGCAGGTAGTCACCGGCGAGAACGAACGCGCCGTTCAGAGCTGGTTGCAGCAGCACCTGGAACGGGTCGAAGAGACGCTGGCGCGGCAGGCGCGCGGGGATGAACTGCCGTATCGCGTCCTCGCACGCACCCACGTCGATTCGCTCGCCCTGCTGGTGGGGCTCGATCTGAACATCTATCAGGACGCGCGCCTGGTGGCGACGAGCCGGCCGCAACTCATCCACGATCGGCTCCTCGACCGCCGTCTTCCCATCTCAGCCTATCAGGACCTCTATTTCGACGGATTCCGCTTCTCTTTCACCGAAGAAGAGGTGGGAAGCTTCACCTTCACCGCCGGCTTTCGCGCGCTTGCGGACGAGCGGGGAGCGCCCCGCTACGTGATCTCGGTGCCTACGCTTCCCGAACAGGAGCGCCTGGAGGAGGAGCGGGCGCGGACGGTGGCCTATCTCTTCGGAGCGCTGCTGTTGCTCGTGCTCGTGGTCGTGCTCACGGCCGGGCTGCTGGCGAACGCGCTGGCGCGGCCCATCGCGCGGCTCAGGGAAGGGCTGGAGGCCGTCGCGCAGGGACGGTTCGAACGCATTCGCCCCATCGGCTCCCGCGACGAGATCGGCGAGCTGGTCGAGACGTTCAACGCGATGCAGGAACAGCTGGCCGAGAGCCGCCGCAAGCTGGCGCAACAGGAGCGGCAACTGGCCTGGAGCGAGATGGCGCGGCAGGTGGCCCATGAGATCAAAAACCCGCTCACCCCCATGAAACTCTCGGTCCAACATCTGCTCCGGGCCTATGACGACCTGCTCGCAAAGGACTCCGATCCGGAAAAGCTGAAGCGCTTCCGGGGCATCTTCGAACGCATCACCGGCACGCTCTTCGAACAGGTCAACGCGCTCAAACGCATCGCCGACGAGTTCTCCACCTTCGCCCGTATGCCTACGCGCATGATGGAACCGCTCGACCTCAACGCCGTCATTCGGGAGGCCGTGGCGCTCATGCAGGAAGAGGCCGACGTCGAGATCGTGCTCGACCTGCATCCGGCTCCGCTCGTGCTGGAGGCCGACCGCGAAGAGCTGCGCCGCATCTTCATCAACCTCATCAAAAATGCGATCCAGGCCATCCCGCCCGGCGCTTCACGCCACCTCGAAATCGCGACGGAGAAGCAGGTCGAGAACGGACGCGCCTATGCGTACAGCACCGTGACCGACACCGGCGTCGGCATCCCGCCCGAATTGCACAGCCGGATCTTCGAACCGAACTTCTCGACGAAAACGAGCGGCACGGGTCTCGGCCTGGCCATCGTGAAGAAGAGCGTCGAGGCGCTCAACGGTGAAATCGGCTTCGAAACGGAAGTGGGGGTCGGAACGACGTTCTGGATCCGTCTCCCGCTCAAGGATTAGGGCGCAAACGGGATGCGCCGGACCTTTCCGGCATCTTCCCCCGGAAATGATTCATCGTGGGGGTATGCGAAGGATTGAATGGGGAAGATCGCCAGCCTATCTTCCGGCTCGAACAGCATCGTATGCACACCCGTACGGGCAGGCGCACGCCGCCGGAGCCCGGGTCAATCTGGAATCGGATGAAGGTTGTCGTCGTCGGAGCAGGCGAAGTCGGATTTGACGTGGCGCGGCTCCTGGAAATGGGGCAGCACGACGTGGTGGTCGTCGACGTCGACGCCGAGGCGCTCGAACACGTGCGGGAGCGCCTGGACGTGATGACGATCCAGGGCAACGGCACCTCGGCGACGGTGCTCAGTGAAGCCGGCATCCGGGAAGCCGACCTGCTGATCGCCGTCACGACCATCGACGAGGTGAACATCATCGCCTGCATGATGGCCGACCGCCTGGGGGTGGGGACGACCGTGGCGCGCATCCGCTCGGAGGAGCTCAAAGGAGAAGAGACGGTGCTCTCGGCACAGGATCTCGGCATCGACGTGGTCATTCATCCCGAGGAGAGCGCCGCGGCCGAAGTGGCGCGCCTCATCCGTCGCGCCAGCGCCACCGACATGCTCACCTTCGCCGACGGGCGGCTCCACCTCGTCGGCATCCGCCTCGACGCCGACGCGCCCGTGATCGGGATGTCCATGCAGGAGTTGGCCGCCCGCGCGCCGCACGTCCGGTTCCGCATCATGGCCGTCGTGCGCGGCATCCGCACCATCCTGCCGGGCGGCCGAGAGGTGCTGCGCAAAAACGACCAGGTCTTCGTGCTCTCGCTGCCGAAGTACCTGCCGCCGATCATCAAGATGATGGGGAAGAGCGAGCGCCGGCTGGAGGACATCATGATCCTCGGCGGAACCAAGGTCGGGGCAAAGGTGGCGCAGCTCTTGAGCGGGGTCAAAGGCTTGCGCGTGAAACTCATCGAGCCGGGCCGTGAACGCGCCGAGCGTCTGGCCGAGGCCCTCCCGAACTGCCTCGTGCTCCACGGCAACGCCACCGACATCGACCTCCTCGTGACCGAAGGGCTGAGCGACATGGACGCCTTCGTGGCCGTGACCGAGGACGAAGAGTCCAACCTCGTCACGTGCCTGCTGGCGAAGCACCTGCGCGTGAAGAAGACGGTGGCGTTGCTTTCGAAGGCCGCCTACATCCCCATCAGCCAGTCCATCGGCCTCGATGCCGCGGTGAGCGTCAAGCTGGCCGTCTCGCGCGAGATCATGCGTTTTCTTCGGGGCAAGCACGTGCTCAGCGTGGCGACCGTGCACGGCATGGACGCCGAGATCCTGGAGATGGAAGCGGACCCCGGCTCGCCGATCACACGGGCGCCGCTCAAGGATCTGAAGCTGCCGCGCGGCCTCCTGATCGGCGCGGTCACGTCCGGAAAGCATCTGGAAATCGCCACCGGCACGACGAAGATCGAACCGGGAGAACGCGCCTTCGTGTTCGTGCTTCCGGACGTCGTGGACAAGGTCGAGAAGCTGTTTTCGAGATGAGGGAGAGCCTGCCCGGCCCTCCCGACTTTCCCGCGTGGCAGGACGCCGCACAGACTCCCGGGTTTTTTCGCTATGAAAGTCGTCAACGTCAAGGCGGTCCTGAGCACCCTCGGCGCGTTGCTCTTTTTTCTCGGCATCGCGCTCCTGCTTCCGATGGCGGTGGGGTTGTTCTATGGAGAGCGGGCCTGGTGGAGCTTCGGCCTGACGGCGCTGATCAGCCTCACGGTCGGCGCGCTGGGCTGGCGTTCCATGAAGAGCGAGGCCGAGGACCTGCGCGTGCGGGAAGGGTTCGCCATCGTGGCGCTGGCGTGGTTCGTGCTGGCGCTCGTCGGCGCGTTGCCGTTCGTCTTCGGCGGCGTCCTCGACTCGTATTCCGATGCCTTCTTCGAGACCATCAGCGGCTTCACGACGACGGGGGCGACGATCCTCGGGGGCGGCCATACGCCGGCGATCGAGGCGCTGCCGAACGCGTTTCTCTTCTGGCGCAGCCTTGCGCACTGGCTCGGCGGCATGGGCATCATCGTGCTCACGCTCGCCATCTTACCCATCCTCGGCGTAGGGGGGATGCAGCTCTATAAGGCCGAGGTCCCCGGCCCGTCGGCCGACAAGCTGACGCCGCGCGTGCGGGAGACGGCCCGCCGCCTCTGGCTCATCTACGTCGGCATCACCGTGGTGGAGGTGCTCCTGCTCCTGCCCGCCATGAGCTTCTTCGACGCCGTCAACCACGCCTTCGCCACCATGGCCACGGGCGGCTTCTCGACGGAAAACGGCTCCGTGGGACAGTACGGCTCCGCGTACGTCGACTGGGTCGTCACGGTCTTTATGATCTTCGCCGGGATGAACTTCGCGCTCCACTACCGGCTCCTTCGCGGCGAGGCGATCACCGTCATCCGGGACACCGAACTTCAGGTCTATCTGGGCATCATTCTGGCGGCGACGGCGGTCATCACGCTGAGCCTGTGGGCGCCCACGATGGCGCTTCTGCCGAATGAAGACCCGGCTTCGGCGGGCTTCGAAGGGTTTACGTCCTTCGGAGAAGCCCTGCGGTTTGCGGCGTTTCAGGCCTCTTCCATCATCACCACCACCGGCTTTGCCACGGCAGACTACGAGATCTGGCCGCCGCTGGCCGTGGGCGTGCTCTTCGCGCTCTTCTTCGTGGGCGGCATGGCCGGCTCCACCGGCGGCGGCGTGAAGGTGGTGCGGCACGTGCTCCTCTTCAAAAACTCCTTCAAGGAAGTCAAGCAACTCATCCACCCGCAGGCCATCATGCCGGTGCGCCTCGGGGAACGCGTCGTGCCTCAGGGCGTGATGCGCAACGTGCTCTCGTTTATGGTGCTCTATTTCGGCCTCGTCGTCTTCGGCACCCTGGCGATGGGATTGCTGGGCATGGATCTGCTCAGCGCCTTCGGCGCGACGATCTCGTGCATCGGCAACATCGGGCCGGCCTTCGGCGCCTTTGGACCCGCCGAGAACTACGCCCACGTGCCTGCGCTCGGGAAGTGGGTGCTTGCGGTGCTCATGATCGCGGGACGGCTCGAGATCTTCACGGTGCTCATCCTTTTCGTGCCCGCCTTCTGGCGGCGGTGAGGCGGCCGGGCAGGCGTGGGCGATGCGTCGTCTCTCCTATCGCCCGTAGGAACCCGAGCCCCCGAAAAACGGGCCTTTCCGACCGCCGAAAGGGGCGTCTCGAGGGGCTTGCGCGGCGGAAAAGAAGCATATCTTGTCTGTGCGCACCGCAACGGAGCGGGCAAGCATTCTCCCTCCCTCCGTTCCGAAAGCATCCCCGGACGTCCTCTCTAAATGCATAAAAATCAATGAGAGGGTTTAAGCGGATGAAAAATTGTCGAAACCAGATATAGCGACCGATCCGACGTCGGGTTGGGTGATGAACCCCGAGTGAGGCCTCATCGGCTCAGAAGAGTACAGATGAAGGATGGGCCCTCTTCGCGAGGCCGGAGCGTTCGCTGCGACAGGCAAAGTTTATTCAGAGGTTGGAGCCATGAAACGCCATGCCATCATATGGATCGTGATGTCTTTTGTGTTGAGTGCATGCGCCGCGACCGACGTCGTTCGTACCTATGAACGCGACGATCTCGTCTCCGTGCAACACAACGACGCCAACAGTTATACCCTGCTCACCTACCTCGATGCGCTCGGACAGACCCGCCAGGTGCTTCGGCGGCACGGCGTCTGTGAGATCGTCGTCACTTATTCGCTCACCGGAGAGATTCTGCTCAAAGAGCGGGGCCGGGGCGAACGCGTCATCGGGGCGGTCGAGGCGAGCCGAATCACCCGCCATATCAACGCCGTGCTCGGCATCCCCGATGAACCCGAACCGGTCCCACGAGAGCGATTAACCAGTATATGAGCCATGAAAGCCCGAGAATACCTGGAAAAACATCTCCGCTGGATCTCGAACGACAGCATCGCCTGGGAACGGCTCGCCTTTACGGAGGTCACCGTTTTCGAGCCGGTGTCGCTCGTTGACGCCGCCGTCGACATCGCGTGGGATCGGCTGATGCCTTCCGGCGCGCTCGAACGCCCGGCCCTCGACGTGTTCAGCCACGACGGGATGATCGTCTTTCGCCTGTGCATGGAACCGCTGACGCGGGCGCTGGCGAAGGCGGCCTGAGCGGGACGGGGTGCGGAAGCCGGGTCAATCGTCGCTGAAATCCCGGTGTCCGAAGTAGTGAAGGACGTACTTGAGCTTCATGGCTTTCTGCTTGCCGAAGCCGGGCAGGGCCAGGACGCGCTGCTCGATCTCGGGGAAATCCGCCCCGTCGTTCCACAGGTTGGCCGCGTTGCCGTCGTACGTTTCCGTGAGCATCCTTGCGATGGCGTGCGTATAGTCGGCCATGACGTTGGTGAAGCGGTGCACGGCGGGCTTTTCCGAGAAGCGCTCCCGAAGCTCGTCGGGATCCATCGCGGCGATTTTCTTCACGTCGAGGTGGCCGAGGCGGTTGCGGAGGCGAAGCGGACCGGTGAAGGCGTATTCGGCGCGGACGCGCTGGTCATAGAGAAGCCCGAGGAGCGCCGCGTTCGGATCGTCGCGGAGGTACTGGTCGGCCTCGGGGTCTCCGGTGAGGACGCCTTCGGTGTGGTACCGGTTGAGCATGCGAACGAGGCCGCCGTCGAAGTGGCTGTAGTCGAGCGGGGGGACGTCGAGAGGAGGCATGGGGTTTATCCTGGGTGAAAGGGGGCGGGACACAATCGTTCCGGTCCGAGGCTCAAACGTTCAGACCCGGATCATCTTTCTCCATTTCGGGCCTTCGGGCGTATCCATCACCTCGATGCCGAGGGCCGTGAGTTCTTCGCGGATGGCGTCGGCGCGGGCGAAATCGCGGGCCTTGCGGGCGGCCTGCCGCTCGGCGAGGAGCGCTTCGACCTTCTCCGCGAGCGGGTCGGCGGCCGGAGCGAGGGGCGCGGGGGCTTCGCCTTCGGGGGCAAGGATGCCCAGGAGCGCGTTCATCCGGTCCAGCCACGTCTGCGCGCTTCGGGCCGAGGCTTCGTTGAGGTTGGCCTTGAAGCCGAGGATCAGACGCACCCCTTCGAGCGTCTTCGCGAGCGCCTCCGGGGTGTTGAGATCGTCGAGCATGGCGTCGAGCGCGGCCTCGTAGAGCGCGTCGAGGCGCGGGCCGAGGCGGTCCTCACCCGGAGCGCCGGCGACCAGGGCCGCCGCCACGTGCGCGGCCGCCTCACGGAAGCGCGTCACGTGCCGGATGTTGGCCTTGAGGGTCTTGAGGGTGAAGTTGAACGGCTTCCGGTAATATCCGGAGAGGAGCGTCATCCGCAACGCCAGCGGATCGACCCCTTTGCCGCCCTCGCTCTCGGGAAGGACGAGGCTCCGTACCGTGAGAAAATTCCCCAGCCGCTTCGACATCTTCTCTCCCTCGACCTGAAGGAAACGGGTGTGCACCCAGTGCCGGGCAAACGGCTTCCTGCCCGTGAGGCTCTCCGACTGCGCGATCTCGCATTCGTGGTGCGGGAAGATGAGGTCCTCGCCGCCCGCGTGAAGGTCGAGTTGTTCGCCGAGGTATTCCATCGACATCACGGAGCACTCGATGTGCCAGCCGGGAAAGCCCCATCCCCAGGGGCTGTACCATTGCATGAGGTGCTTCTCGTCCTTCTTCCACAGGGCGAAGTCGCGCGGATCCCGTTTTTCGGGATCGACCACCACGTCGCGGACGGTCTGCTCGAGCTCCGCCGCTTCCCGGTTGCCGGAGAGTTTACCGTATTCCGGAAAGCTCTCGACCGAGAAATAGACCCCCTGCGAGGTCTCGTATGCGTGTCCGTTCGCTATGAGCTTCTCGACGGCGAGGATCTGTTGGCGCACGTGTTCGGTGGCGCGGGGGCGTACGTCCGGTTCGCGCAGGTTGAGCGTGTGCCAGTCTTCGATGAGGACGTTCGCATAATACCGCGCCAGATCCCATATATTGGCAAAACGCCGGCCCTCCTTCGAGCGAAGCGCCTTCACCATGCGATCCTCTCCGCTCGGGTCGGAGAGATCGTCTTCGGTGAGATGCCCCACGTCGGTGATGTTCGTCACGTACGTCGTCCGCCAGCCGATGGCCTGCGCCGTGCGGAGGATGAGGTCGGAGGTGAGAAACGAGCGGAAGTTGCCGATGTGGGCATAGGAATACACCGTCGGCCCACACGAATAGAACCGAAGGTGCTCCGGCTCGTTCGTGATCACCGGCTCGACCGTCTTCGTGAGGGTATTGTACAACCGAAAGGTTTTCTCGGAGTTCATGTCGCTGGCGGTTGGTTCCGTGACGGAGCCGAAAGCGTCTCGGCGTGCGGAGTATAACCAGCGCCGGACTTGGATGTGCCGCATCCTGCAGTCCGGGCGTGACATTCAGAGAGAATTAAGAAACAGACGCGTATTTTTTCGAACGAGACGAGCGGTGTGCGCCTGCCGGTGGAATGGCGCGGTCCGGTTCGTCGTCTAATCTCCCCAGCCCGGTAAGCAAATGAACATCACAGTTTCTCGACTCCGGTCCCTCACGGCGGGACTTCTGGCGCTCGTCGCCTTGGCGGTGAGCGGTTGTGGAAGCACGAAAACGCTCGAGAGTTCGTGGCCCGAACGCCCGGTAGTGGTGGACGGGCACGACGAGGAGTGGTCGGCGCATCGCCTTCCGTTGAAGGATAAAAAGGTGTTGCTCAGTGCGGTCAACGACGATGCGAACCTCTACGTCCGTGTGGAGACGCGCGACCGCGCCCTGCAGGCGCAAATGCTCGGGCGTGGTTTCACCGTCTGGCTCGCCCCCGGCGGCGACAAGTCGAAAAAAATCGGCATCCGCTTTCCGCTCGGCATGGAAGGGCGCGGCGCTAAGTTGCTCCAGCGTGCCCGTCGCGACGGCGGCGACCTCGAAGAGCGGTGGCCGCGCATCGAGGCGGAGATGAAGGCGTTCGAGATCGTCGCCTCGGACGGGGAGCCGCTCGAACGACGGCTCCGGGTCTCCTCCGAAGACATCATGGTCTCGATGTCGTATGTCGACGGGCTGCTCGTGTACGAACTCAAGGTTCCGCTCGCCGGGGGAGAAGGGCGCGCTTATGCGCTCGGCGTGACGCCCGGGCAGACGGTGGCCGTCGGGCTGGAGACGCCCGAGATCGAACGCCGGGAGCCGCGCGCTGACCTCGACGACGGGAGCCGGAGGCGCGGCAGGCGCGGCGGCTTCGGCGACGGTCTCGGCGGACGCGGCGCGCGTGGTCAGGCGGGCCGGCTGCGTCCGGCCACCCCGGACCGGCTCGACGTGTGGGCCACCGTGCGCCTCGCCTCGCCCGACGACGCCGCGGGTTAAACGCCCGATACGGTTTCCCTTCAAAAAAAAAGATCCACATGAAAAAGCATTCAAAGATCTTCGGTCTCCTGTTCGGGGCGGCGCTTGTTCTCGGCGTCGGCCTGGCCGCCCCCGCGCATGCCCAGCGCGGCATGCTCTCGCCCGAGCAGATGAAAGAGCGCATGACCGCCGAGATGGAAGACACGCTCGCCCGGCTCGGCCTCGACGAGGAGACGACGGCAAAGGTGCGCACGATCCTCGCGGCCGGCATCGAGAAGCGCCTGGCGCTCTTTCAGGAAGCGCGCAAGATGCGGAAGCAGGGCGAGGGAAACCGGGGCGCAAGAGGAGCCATGCGTGAGCAGATGATGGCACTGGAGCAGGAAACAGCCTCGGAACTGGCGAGCGTGCTTTCCGAAGAACAGATGGAGCAGTACCGGGAAATCGTCGCTGAGAAGCGGGCCTCCCG
This sequence comes from Rhodocaloribacter sp., assembly GCF_056451265.1. Lineage (NCBI taxonomy): Bacteria > Pseudomonadati > Rhodothermota > Rhodothermia > Rhodothermales > Rhodothermaceae > Rhodocaloribacter > Rhodocaloribacter sp. The sequence goes on from NZ_JBWOPL010000036.1 coordinate 12,600, forward strand.
GCGAGGCGGCCCCCGGAGAGGACAGTGACGCTCCCCTCAGCCGGACGCCGCTTCGACGGACGGGAGGGGCAGACGGAGACAAGGCATTGGAGCCCTCGGGACCTGGTTTGCCTCTCCGCCGATCCCCCGTGGAAACAGGCGCGTCCCGGGAGAGTTTGATCCCTGCTCAAAAACACCATGCACCTCACCATACGCCGATGCGGGGAGATGCCGCATCGCAGGCGAAATAAACGGACAGAACGGGCGTTATTGATTCAGACGAAAACGTACGACGTGTGACCATACCCGCAGGGCGATCCTCGAAGAAGGCCCGTCTTGCCTGAAAAATACCCTATGTCTGTTCGCCTGCTTTTGTTTTTTGGACTGATCTTCGGCAACGTCGCGTCCGGGTTTGCGCAGTCCACGCGGCCGCCCGAGGTCTCGCCGTCCGGCTTCACGGCCACCGAGCGTCCGCGCCCCTTCATCATCGCAGACCTTGCGGTGGAAGGGGTGGAGGACGGCCCGATTCGGGCATTCGTGAAAAAGGTGAGCGGCCTGCGAGTCGGACAGGAGGTCGAGATGCCCCACGACGTCGCGATCGCCGAAGCCGTGCGCGCCCTCTACCGGGTCGGTCTTTTCTCCGACGTGAAGATCCTCGAAGCCGCGCGTGAGGGTCGGGATCTCCGGCTGATCCTCCGGGTGACGGAAGCCCCGCGTCTGGCCGGCTATACGTTCGAGGGATTGAAAGAGAAAGACGCGCGCGCGCTCGAAAGGGAACTGATGCTCTTTCCCGGGAGCATCCTCCGGCCCGCCGACGTGGAGCGGGCGAGGCAGACGGTGCGACGGATGCTCCGCGCCGGGGGCTATCCGCTGGCCGCGGTGACCACGCGGCAGACGGCGGCAAAGGCGGGCGGGGTCACGCTCGTCTTCGTGGTGAAGCGGGGACCGCGGGTAGAGGTGGCGGACATCGAGATCACGGGCAACGAGGCGCTCTCGGACGACGCCCTGCGCAAACGAATGGCCACGAAACCCCGCCGTTGGTGGCGGTTCTGGCGGAAAGCCACGTTCGATCCGGCCACCTATCGCGCCGACCTCGACCGCATCGTCGCCTACTACAATGAGCAGGGCTATTATGACGCCCGCATCGTGCGGGATACGAGCTTCGTCCACAACGATGAACGCGACCCGGAGATGGTGATCGAGGTCGAAGTGGAAGAGGGGCCGCGCTATCACGTTCGCCGCGTCGAATGGACGGGCAATACGGTGCTTTCGGATGCGGAACTCACCGAGACGCTCGGGCTCCACCCCGGCGATCCGTACAACGGTCGGAAACTGGAAGAGAACCTCTACTTCAACGAGGCGGGCACGGACGTGGCGAGCCGATACCTGAATCAGGGACGCCTCCGCTTCAACGTCACGCCCGACGTCCGCGTGGTCGAAGGCGACTCGCTCGATCTCCACTTCGACCTTTTCGAGGGCGAGGTGTACACCTTCGGCGTCATCGAAATCGCGGGGAACCGGGGGGTGAACGAGCACGTCGTGCGCCGCGAATTGGCGACGCTCCCGGGCCGGCCGTTCAGCCGCGCGGCCATTCAGGAATCACTCATGCGGCTGATGCAGACCGGCTATTTCAGCCCCGAAGCGCTCGCCGCCGGGCCGGAGATCCGTGTGGACGACGAGCGCAAAACGGTGGATCTGATCTATCGCGTGGAAGAAGCGCACAAGAACCCCGTCAGCTTCGGCGGGAGCTATTCGGGCGGTCTGCTCCTTCAGGTCGGGCTGAACCTGAACAACTTCTCTCTCCGCAATCTCGTCCGCCCTTCCCGATGGAACCCCCTGCCGACGGGCGACGGGCAGCGCTTCTCCCTCGGGGTGCAGACGGGCGGCGCCGACTTTCAGGTGTACAGCCTCGATTTCACCGAGCCGTGGTTTCGGGGAAAGCCCAACCCGCTCGGCTTCTCCGCCTCCTTCGCGCACATCGCCGACGGTTTTCGCTCAGACGAAGACCTGGGCGGCTCGCTCGACTCCTGGTCGGTCCGCACCTTCCACGACCGCCAACTCGGCCGCCGCTTCTCGATGTCGACGGGGCTCCGGCTGCGCTCGTACGACAACAGGGGGTGGACGACCCTTCTGCCCGAGGGCTCCAGCCTCGAACTCGTATTTGCTCAGAGTTTCACCCGGAGCACGCTCGATCATCCGCTCTTCCCGCATCGGGGCACGATGGCCCAGCTGAGCGTGGAGGTGGCCCCGCCGTTGAGCAATGTGCAATACCACAAATGGCGGCTACGGGGCAAATGGCAGATCCCGCTCACGAAGACGATCGGCCTCGGCCTCTCGGCAGACTGGGGCTATACGGGCTCCCTCACGGGCGAGGACGTCGGGTTTCAGCGCTTCCTCGTCGGAGGCTCGCCCATAGACGCGCAGGGCTTCGAGCCGTTCTTCGGCCAGGACATCGTCTACATGCGCGGGTATCCCTCGCGGGTCATCGGCCCGCGCGAGGCAGACGGGAGCGCCGCCGGCGGACGGGTGCTGAACAAGTATTCGCTCGAACTCGGATGGAGAGCGGTGCAGAAACCACAGCTGACCGTGATGCCGTATCTCTTTTTCGATGCCGCCAACGCCTGGCGCGGCTTCGACGACTACCGGCCGACCGACCTCTTCAGCGCCGCCGGCATCGGAATGCGGGTGCGCCTGCCCATCCTCGGCCTCGTCGAGTTCAGCTATGGAACCAACCTCGACACCTACGCGCCGCTCGACGGTCACGACGGGTCGCGCGGCTGGCGATTCCAGATCTCCCTGGGCCGAACGTTTAATTTTTAATGGTGAAATTGTCCTGATTTTGTGGAAAGAGGGGGGGGCGTGAAGCAGACGGGCAACCTCGGAGGGGAGCCTGCGTTTCTCGGGCCGGTGGTAAGCGTGATGTTTACCTCCCGGATGCATGGACGAAAGCCCGGCGTAAAACGATACGTCGGGCTTTCGTTTTTCTTCAGACAGGCATGGCAAAAGCGCTCGGCCCCTTTCGCCGGAGATTGCCTTCGGCCTCCTTGTGCAGGGTTTCCAGTTGTCCGAGCATGGACCGGCACAGCGCCACGGAAGCATAGAGTTGGGTGATCTCTTCGATCGCTTCGTGGCATTGCCCGGAATCTTCCAGATCATGCGCGCTGAGCGCTCGTACGAGCGCATCGATTTCAAGGAGGCAGGACCGAATCATCTCGGTCAGTGACAGCCTGGTCATAGCGATTCCTCCTCTATTCCCGAAAAAAGTCCAATCGGGCTCCCTTTCTCTCTGGTTATCATCGGCGCAGGGGCGCGGAATTGAATAGGAAAATCGCCCATTGTGCCCGGGGATAGATGAGGGGAATGGAATGGGGCGCCGGGAGCAGGCGTCTAATGTCCGAAAGCCGGGGAAGGCCGCCGACTCCTGCGAGGGATCGGGGCCGGCAGGCGTCCTGCCGGGGCATCCCAATCCGGCGACGACATCGGGCCGATGCGTACTTCGACACCACGAACCTGTAGACGGACAGAGCCATGAAAACATATAAGGAGTATCGAGAGGGGAGCCTATGGCGTCACGGCGTTTTTTTCGTGCTCGCCCTTTTTCTCATCAGCGCGTGCGATACGGCGACGCCCGAAGCGCAGGAAGCCGCCGTCGAAGACGAGACCCTTCAGGCCGTGGCGGAGGCGTTGCAGACGGAACTTGACCTGAGCGCGGCGCAGGCGCAGGAGATAAACGGGGTCCTGGCCACGCATGAAGGCGAAGAGGCGGGTGCGTTGTGGTTCGTCGCGGCGGAGCTTCAAGAGCAGTTGACGGAAGAGCAGAAAGCGAGCCTCTTCGCGCGGGCCGCCGAGCGACGTGACGCGTTCCGAGCGCGTAGGGCCGAAGGCGCGCCCGGACGCATGAACGGAAAGGGGCGGATGCGCCGCGCCGGAGGCTTCATCCGGGGAGCCCTGGAGGGACCGCTCGCCGAACGGCTGACGGAAGAACAGCAGACGGCCTTCGAAGAACTGCGGGCCCGTCATCGGGAAGCGATGCGCGCCTTGATCGACCAGAAGCGGGAAGGAACGCTCGCACCCGAGGATTTTCGCGAACAGATGAGGAGCCTGAATGAAAGCATGAAGGCCGAGGTGGGGGCGTTGCTCACGGATGAGCAGAAGGCGGCGCTCGAAGCCCGTCGCGACGAGGGTCGGCAAGCGCGACGCGCCCGCGCGGGGGAGCGGCTGGAGGCGATGGCCGAGGCGCTCGAACTGACGCCCGAACAGCAGGCGAAGCTCCGTGAACTGCGGGAGACCCATCGCGCCGCCATGAAGGCGTTCATGGAGGAGGCCAAAGCCGGTGAGCGCGACCGTGAAGAGATCCGCGCCGCGCTCGCCGAGTTGCGCGCCGCGCAGCGGGCAGAGATGGCCGACGTGCTGACGGACCGGCAGGAGGAGATCGTCCGACTGCATCGCATCCTCGCGGCCAAGGTGATGACGAAACGCCGGGGGGCTGGCGAGGGCAGCCTCCGGCAACAACACCGCCCCGGCCGACGGAACGGTGGATGACGCGACGCGACGTGCGAAAGAGGAAGCGTCGGGCTTCGGCGCTTCCTCTTTCGTATGTTGCCTTCCCCGAACGCGCGCAGGAGGGGAGCGGCAAAGAAACGGTCATACGAAACACGGAACGGGCCTCCCGGTGTCTCGCAAGGAAAGCACGATGACGGGTACGCATCCGCCGGATGACGGGGCGGAGCGGGTGCTGGTTGCTCGTGCGAGCGCCGGGGACCGGCAGGCCTTCCGGACACTCGTTGAACGCTTCGAACGCGACGTTGCCGCCACGGTGGTGGCGATGCTCGGCCCGGGCGCGGCGGTGGACGACGTGGTGCAGGAGGTGTTCATTCGCTTTTACGAGGCGCTCCCGCAGTTTCGGGGGGAGGCAAAGGTGAGCACCTATCTCAAACGCATCGCCATCAACCGCTCGCTCGACGAACTGCGGAAGCGCAAACGGATGCTCGCCCGCTTCCTCAGCCGCGACGATGCTTCGGCATCCGTGCCGGAGCCGGGGGTGGAAGGGGACGACGAGGTGGAACGACGCGAGCGCCGGGTCCTCGTGCATCGCGCCATCGGGTCGCTGCCGCCGAAACACCGCGCCGTCGTCGTGCTCCGCCTCATCGAAGGCTACTCGACCGAGGAGACCGCCGAGATACTCGGCGTCGCCTACGGGACCGTCCTCTCGCGGCTGAACCGGGCGCGCGCCAGGCTCAAGACCGTCCTCGAACCTTATCTCGAAAACCCGCCGTCAGAGGCTCCCCGGAGGGAGCCGGATACGGAGATGGAACCATGAAACACGAAGACACGGAACAGATGCTTCGCCGCCTGGAGGGTCGGATGACGCCGGAGGAAGCCGAGCGGTGGGACCGCCGCGTGGCCGCCTCGCCCGAACTCCGCGCACAACGCGACGAGTGGCGCGCTCTTCAGGGGGTGCTTCGGACCACCGTGCGCGAGGATGCGGAAGAGGCGCTCCGGCCCTTCTTCACCGATCGCCTCATGCGCCGGCTCAGGCCCCCGGCAGCCGCCCGCGCCGAGGCGTTCGCGACCTCGCTCGCCGCCTTTTTCCGTCCGGTGGCGCTCGCGGGCTTGCTCATCATCGCGATGCTCGTCGGCTACAACGTTTCGTCCTATGCGTATGAGGTCGAGCCGTCGACCACGGAAGCGGTGCTGGGGCTGCCCCCGCTGACTGTGGCGACGGCCTTCGACGCGGCCTACGATCCCGCTTACGAAACCCTTTCGGAAAAACCATGACTGCGCGGACGAAATCTGCCCTCATCCTCCTCGTCACGCTGGCCGTCGGCATCCTCATCGGCTCGCTGGCGACGAGCGCCGTCATCAACCACCGGATGGAGCAACTGGCCGAATTGAGACGACCGACCGGCTTCTCTCTGATGCTCGAACGGGTGATCCGGCCGCAAGATGAGGCGCAGCGCGAACAGATCCGCGCCATTCTGGAGGAGGCCGGCGCGCGCATGGCCGAACTGCGCCGCTCCCATTTCACCGAACTCAAGGCGATCATCGACTCGACGCGGACACGCCTCGACCCCATCCTCACCCCGGAGCAACGACAACGCCTCGAAGCCTGGTTTTCACGCGACCGGGAGCGGTTGAAGACCAGACGGTGGCGAAGACGTCCCGGTGTCGACCGGGCCCATCCCCCGGCGCCCCCGCCGGATTCCCTGCCGGAACGATGACCTTTGTTGGTGAGGCAGGAGGAATGACACGGGATTTTCGAACTTCTGACCCTAAATTGGCTGCTGCGAAAGGAAAGATGCGTTCTTTCCGGTTCGTAGTTTTCTCATGATAACCCAAGCGCTCATTGCCGCTATGAAAAAAATTATTCCCCTCCTGCTCGTGGTCGTACTCGGTGGCGCGGGCTGGTGGTACTTTGCAAGGAACGGGGAAGAAGTGAAGAGCCCGTACCGTTTCGTCACCCTCGAGCGGGGGGATCTGGAGTCGGTGGTCTCGAGCACGGGCAACCTCGAAGCCGTCGTCACGGTGCAGGTGGGCACGCAGGTCTCGGGGATCGTCTCCAAGATCTACGCCGACTTCAACGACCGGGTGCGAAAAGGGCAGGTCATCGCGCTGATCGACACGACACTGCTCGTCAGCGCGGTGCGCGACGCTCAGGCGAACCTCGAACGGAACCAGGCGCAGCTCGCCTTTGCCCGCCAGGAGTTCGAACGCATCCGCGATCTGTTCGAGAAAAACTTCAGCACAGAGGTCGAATACAACACGGCGAAGTACAATTACGACGTGGCGCGCGCCTCGGCCCAGTCGGCGCAGGTCAACCTCGAACGGGCCCGCCGGAACCTTGCCTATGCCACGATCCGCGCGCCGATCTCGGGCGTCGTCATCGAACGCAACGTGGACGTGGGGCAGACCGTCGCGGCCAGCTTCTCCGCGCCCCAGCTGTTCCTCATCGCCAAGGATCTCTCGCAGATGCAGATCCTGGCTTCCGTGGACGAGAGCGACATCGGGCTGATCAAGGAAGGGCAGGAGGCGCGCTTCACCGTGCAGGCGTACGACGACCGGACGTTTACCGGAACGGTCCGGCAGGTGCGGCTCCAGTCTCAGACGCAGGAGAACGTGGTCAACTATACGGTCGTCGTCGACGTGAACAACCAGGATGGACTTTTGCTGCCCGGCATGACGGCCACGGTGGATTTCATCATCGAGCAGGCGAGCGACGTCTTGAAGGCGCCCAACGCGGCGCTCCGATTCCGACCCACGGAGGCCATGATGACGGCTTTCCGTGAGCGCATGGCGCAGATGCGGGCGAATGCCCCGGACTCCGTGCGCAGCCGCTTTGCCGGTCAGCGCCCGGGCGGCGGCTCCGGTGGCTTCTCCGGTGCGGGGAGGCGGCCCTCGAACGTGGCCATGCTGTGGTACCTCGATGAAGACGGCCACGTGAACGCCGTGCGCGTACGCACCGGCATCACGGACGGGCAGATGACCGAGGTGCGCGGGCGCAACCTGGAGCCCGGCATGCAGGTCATCGCCGGCGTCACACAGACGGGCGCCTCCGCCGGAACCGCCAACCCCTTCCAGAGCAACACCACCCGTCGCCGTCCCGGCGGCTTCTGATCGCGTCGAAAGTAAGCATGGAGAGCATTGTGAACGAAGCCGAACGGACCGTCGACACGGTCATCCACGTCGAGGGCGTGACGAAGGTCTACACGATGGGCAAGACCCACGTGCACGCCCTGCGCGGCATCAACCTGAGCATCGAGCGCGGAGAGATGATCGCCATCATGGGCGCTTCCGGATCCGGCAAATCGACGTTGATGAACATCATCGGCTGCCTCGACTACCCCACGGCCGGGACGTACGACCTCGACGGGATCCGCGTCGAAGGCCTGACCAAAAACCAGCTCGCCGACATTCGGAACCGGAAAATCGGCTTCGTCTTTCAGGGGTTCAACCTGCTGGCCCGCACGACGGCGCTCGAAAACGTGGAACTGCCGTTGCTCTACGACCGCTCCGGGCGCAAATTGAATACGAAGGAGATGGCGCGGGCGGCGCTCGAACGCGTCGGCCTCGGCGACCGGCTCGACCACGAACCGAGCGAACTCTCGGGCGGACAGCAACAGCGCGTGGCCATCGCACGGGCGCTCGTCGGCAACCCGGCCATCCTCCTCGCCGACGAACCCACGGGCAACCTCGACAGCCGCACCTCCGTGGAAGTGCTCGCGCTGTTTCAGGCGCTCAACGAACAGGGCATCACCATTTTGCTCGTCACACACGAACACGACATCGCGCAGTACACGAAACGCATCGTCGAACTCCGGGACGGGCTGGTGATCCGCGATCATCCCGTCACCGACCGTCGGAGGGCCGCCGAAGACCTCGAACAGTTGACCTCTCTTGAGGAGGAAGTCCTATGAAAGCGATGACGCTCGTCAAAGTGGCCGGACAGAGCATCCGGAAGAACAAGATGCGGACGCTCCTGACGATGCTCGGCATTATCATCGGCGTTGGAGCGGTCATCATGATGGTCGCCATCGGCGAGGGTGCGCAGGAGCAGATCCAGCGCCAGATCAACAGCCTGGGGACGAACATGATCGTCATCACGCCGGGATCGAGCAGTCAGGGCGGCGTCAGTCAGGGGGCCGGAACGTTCAACCGCCTGACGGTCGACGATGCAAAGAAGCTCAAACGAGAGAGCGTGTATCTCTCGGCCGTCTCACCGGTCGTGTTCACCCGCAGTCAGGTCATCGGAGGGCAGGGCAACTGGCGCACGACCATCAACGGCGTCGACACGGATTTTCAACTGATCCGGGACTGGCCCGTCGTCTCCGGGCGCTTCTTCGATCAGAGCGAAGTGCGGTCGATGCGCAAAGTGGCCGTGCTCGGGAAGACCGTGGCGGAGAACCTCTTTCCGGGCGAGGACCCGGTCGGGCAACAGATCCGGATCCGCAACGTGCCTTTCCGCATCATCGGCGTGTTGTCCGAGAAAGGACAGACGGCCGGCGGGACGGACCAGGACGACGTCATCCTGGCCCCGTACACGACGGTCCAGAACCGGCTGAGCGGCTGGAGCCGCATCTTCCAGATCCTCGCCAGCACGTCTACGCCTGCGGACATCCCGGCGGCACAGGAGGAGATGCGGCTTATCATGAGGGAGTCGCACGACCTGGCGGAATGGGCGAATGACGACTTCACCATCCGGAACCAGACCGACCTCGCCGAAGCCGCTCAGGGCACGACCGAGGTGATGACGATGCTCCTCTTTGCCATTGCTTCGATTTCGCTGCTCGTCGGCGGCATCGGCATCATGAACATCATGCTCGTCTCCGTCACCGAGCGCACGCGAGAGATCGGCATCCGTATGGCCATCGGCGCGCGCGGCTCCGACGTGCTGACGCAGTTCCTCGTCGAGAGCATCGTCATGAGTGTCCTCGGCGGGCTCGTCGGCATCCTCGTCGGCTTCGGGGGGACGGAGATCCTCGGGCGTCTGACGGGATGGAGCACGGCCATCTCGATGGACACCGTGATGCTCGCGCTCTTCTTCTCGGCCGCCGTCGGGATCTTCTTCGGCTTCTATCCCGCCCGAAAGGCGGCGCGCCTCAATCCCATCGAGGCCCTCCGGTACGAGTAGCGTTTATCCGGTGCGAGCAGCGTTTAAACGGTCAACCGCGCTAACGCACTCTATTGCCGCACGATCTCCCAGACGAGGTGGTTCAGTTCGGAGAGGATGAGGCGGTCGAGGGCGAGGCGGACCGCGCCCGTGGAGCCGGGCGTGGAGAAGATGAGCGTGTCGCGGTAGACGCCTGCGATGGCGCGCGAGAGCATCGCGCCCGCGCCGATCTCTTCGTAGGAGAGCATCCGGAAGAGCTCGCCGAAGCCGGGAAGGGTTTTTTCGAGCCGGGCGGCGACGGCCTCGTAGGTGGTGTCCCGCCGGCTGATGCCCGTGCCTCCGTTGATGAGGATCGCCTCGGCGACGTCGGCCCACTCCTCGAGCAGCGCCGTGATGCGTTCCGGCTCGTCGGGGAGGATGCGGTAGGCGATGACCTCGTGTCCGGCCTCCGCAAGGCGGCTTTTCATGAGCGCGCCGCTCCGGTCCGTGGCCTCGGTGCGGGTGTCGCTCACGGTCAGCACGGCGCAGCGTACGGGCTGCTCGCGCGCGAGGCGTTTATGCGCTGCGTAGCTCATGCGGGTGCTCGTGTTCGTGCGCGGCGTCCTCGTGCGCGGCGGGGGCCTCAACGTCGCCGGGGAGCGGCTCGCCGAACCAGCGCGGCGGGTCGTAGCCGTGTCCGCCCCACGGATGGCACCGCCCGATGCGGTGGATCGCCAGGATCGTCCCCTTCACCGCGCCGTACTTCCGGAGCGCCTCCAGAGCATAGCTCGAACACGTCGGCGTATAGCGGCAACTCGACGGGAAATACGGGGAGACGGCGAGCTGATAGAAACGCACCAGCCCGATGAGGAGCAGACGGGGCAGCCGAAGCAGGATGCGGAGCATGGCGCGGGTCGGAGGAAAGACGTGGAACGATAGACCTCGTATCCCCGTCGCCGGTGTGGGTTCCGTCGGCCGACGTCAGTTCCTCCCGAGGCGACCCACGCGCGGGCGCGCCGGTCGCCGGACCCGCCCGCTCAGCCGCGAGCGCATCCGTTCCCGGAGACGGCCCACCTTTGCCCTGCCGGTGGCATGCCTCTGCTCGATGTGCTCCGTCACGGTCGCACCGGGAGGGTCGAGGGCCTCGTCGATGCCGTCGAAGAAAAGAAAGCGCTCGGGGTCGATGCCGGTCGGCGCGGGGTCGAGCGGCTCGGCGAAGCGGGCCCATCGCGGCGGGGTGTGGCCCTCCATCGAGATCGGGCTGTAAAAATGCCGTACGGTGACGGGGAAGGGGCGGTCCTTCGGGGGAGCCTGAAAGACGTCGAGCGCGATGCCGAGGGCCTCACGCCAGCCGGGCGCATCGGCGTTCTGGTTGAGGCCGAGGATGTACGCGCGGCGGGCCGACGGCTCGTTGAAGGCGCTGAACTGCCGGGGTTCGAGCACCACCTCCCGGTACGTGTCGCCGCGATAGCCGGTCTCTTTTCGGTTGCGGACGACCCAGGCCACAAGCCGCTGTTCCTCGGGCCGGTCGCTCTCGGAATAGATGCACCGCGCCAGCCAGAGCACTTCATCCATCTCGATGGGCGTGAGCCGACGGAGGCGTTCGGGCACGTCGTCCGGAGGATGGGCGGCAGGAAGGAAGAGGATGAGCGCGAGAAGTCCGGCGACAGGGGTGCGCATGACAATCGAAGGGAAAAAGGTACGGCCGGGATGCGATGCGGACTCTCGGGCAAAGGGTGTGCCGTCGACGCCTTGCGCCAATACAAGCTCCCACACGCGTTCGGCCGGTAAACGAAGCAGGGCGGGCGGAAAAAAGCTCCCATCTTTCTGCGGTCGGGAAAAGCATGTGGAACCTCGGGGTTCTCGGGAGTGAAATAGAAAGTGCGAAAGGAGGCCCCGCCTCCGGACTACGATGATCGAAAAATGACTTCCCTGAATCCCTGAAAATTGCACGAAATGGAACCCTCAGATGAAAGCAGCCCGTCGTTCTCCCGCCATTCTTGTGATCGTTTTGCTCTTCCTCCCCGCACTCTCCGCGTGCGACAGCGGCGGCGATAAGGATGGAGAGATCAGCGATTCGGCCCTGAACACCTTCTCCACGATGCTGGGGGACGTTTTCGACGCGCTCACGCTGGCCGTCACCCGGGTCGGGAAGGCCGACGTCCCCGCCGCGCGTTCCGCCGCGACCCTCTCGCCCGAAGAGGTCGTGCCCTGCCCGCAGGGCGGGCAACTCGACGTCACCGGCGACTTCGGAAGCGGCCCCGAACTCACGTTCGATCTCGACGTGACCTTCGACGGGTGCAACGGCATCGATGGGATGCTCGCGGTCTCGGGCAACGGCTCGATTGCGCAAAATCAGAGCACCTTCGACTTTCTGCTCGACGGCTCGGTCTCCGACGGGTGCGTCCTCGAGTTCAGCGACTTCAGCGAACAGGTGACCACGAACACCCTCAGTCGCACGGCCACCGTCACGCTCGACGGCACGATCGGAGCCACGTGCGAGGGGCAGAGCTTCACCTGCACGATGAGCGGAATGACCCTCGACGGAGATACGACCGGGGACGCGTTCAAAGACGTGTGTTCGCCGGACCGGTCGTGAGGATTCACCGCGCGTATTTCGTAAGTTAGGGAGTCCCGCCGGTCCTCCCGGGATGCGCACGCCGCATGATTCCCCCCCATCCTTTTCATCCTCGAAACGGTGCTTTTCCATGCCTCACCTGACGTACATCGAGCGCCTCGTGGATCTGCTCGATCCGGAAGCGAACGTTTTTTTGAACGTCACGCCCGAAGAAGCCGCCGCCGCCGTGGCCTCGGGGGATCCGGATCGGGTGCGCGCCCTCGACGGGCAGTTCGCCCTCGTGCAAAAAGTAGGCAGGAAGGTGCGCATGGCGCGCTCTATCGGGCGGCCGATGCGCTATTTCCTGGCAAAGCGGAGCGAGGGGCCGTGCCTCGTCGTGGCCGAGCGCATCGATGAACTTCGGGCGTTCCTCGATGCCGAGGGGCTTGGCGACCAGTTCCATCCGTCGTACTCGCGCATGGTCCCCGCGCATCACCTCGTCGAGATCGAACTCGTCGGATGCCCCGATCCGAACCCGGCGTACACGCGCTTCTTCACGCCGGAGCGCAATCGCCTGCCCGCGGACCTCGACGAGATCGGTCGCGCATACGTCGGCGCGCTCGCGCATGAGTGCGACCGGTGGCTCGCCCGCATCGACGCGCGCGCGCCCATCGGCGTGCTCTTCTCGGGCGGCATCGACAGCGGGGCGGTGTTCCTCGTCCTCTATCACCTGCTCCTGACGCGCGGTGAGGCGCCGACGCGGCTCAAGGCGTTCACCCTCTCCGTACAGGGCGGACCGGACGCCGAACAGGCCCACCGCTTCCTCGACAGCCTCGGACTCACCATGTTTCTCGAAGTCGTGGAGGCGGCCATGGAGGATGTGGACTATCGGGCCGCTATCCAGGTGGTGGAGGACTATAAGCCCCTCGACGTGCAGGCCGCCGCGATGACGCTCGCGCTCTGCCGGGGCATCCGGGCGCGCTATCCCGACTGGACCTACCTCGTCGACGGAGACGGCGGCGACGAAAACCTCAAGGATTACCCCATCGAGGAGAACCCCGAACTGACGATCCGGAGCGTCCTCAACAACCTCATGCTTTATCAGGAAGGGTGGGGGGTCCATGCGATCAAGCATTCGCTCACGTATTCCGGCGGGCAGAGCCGGGGGCACGTCCGCTCGTACGCACCGGGCCGCGCGCTCGGCTTCCGGGGCTTCAGCCCGTACGCGCTCCCGAACGTCATCGCCGTGGCAGAGGGGATTCCGTTCGTCGAACTGACGCAGTGGGATCACGAACGGCTGTATGCGCTCAAAGGGGAGGTCGTGCGGCGCGGCGTCAAAGCCGTCACCGGCCTTGATATGCCGGTCTTCGAAAAACGGCGGTTTCAGCACGGCGCCCTCGAGCGAGATGCTTTCGAGGCGCTCTTCCCCGAGGGCGAAGCCGCGTACCGGGCCGCCTTCCGAGACCTCTTCGAATGAGATACGCCGTGGGCGCATGGCCGCGTTTCTCCGACGCCGACGTCACGGCGGCGCGCGGCCCGAAAGCCGCCGTCGATCCGAGCCGTCCGTATGCCTTCTTCGTCGAGCCCGAACGTACTGCCGCCGGACGCGTGGAGGACGTGGCGACGATCTTCCTCACGAATCGTGAGTGCCCGTTCCGGTGCCTGATGTGCGACCTCTGGCGGCACACCACCGATGCTCCGGTGGCGCCCGGCATGATCCCGGCGCAGATCGATCACGCGCTCGAACGGCTGCCCCGCACCCGACACGTGAAGCTGTACAACAACGGCAATTTTTTCGACCGGAAAGCCGTCCCGGCCGAGGACCATGCCGCCGTCGCCGCGCGCGTGCGCGGCTTCGAGACGGTGATCGTCGAGAACCATCCGAAGCTCACCGGTGACGCCTGCCTGCGTTTCCGCGATCGCCTCGACGGTCGCCTCGAAGTGGCGCTCGGCCTCGAAACGGTCCATCCGGAGGTGCTCGAGCGGCTGAACAAACGCATGACGCTTGCCGACTTCCGCCGGGCCGTGGCGTTCCTTCGCAAAAACGACGTCGACGTGCGCACCTTCATCCTTCTTCGCCCGCCGTTCTTGTCGGAAGCCGAGGGGGTGGCATGGGCCGTGCGGTCGATGGCCTTCGCGTTCGAAGCGGGCGTGCAGTGCTGTTCCGTGGTGCCGACGCGCGGGGGCAACGGGATCATGGAGCGGCTGCGTCGCGACGGATGGTTCCTGCCGCCGTCGCTCGCGTCGGTCGAAGCCACGATGGAGGCGGGGCTTCGGATGGGGCGCGGGCGCGTGTTCATGGATCTCTGGGGCATCGAGGCGTTCTTCGACTGCCCGCGATGCGGACCGGCGCGCCGGGCACGACTCGACCGGATGAACCGCACGCAGTCCCTCGCGCCGCCGGTGGTGTGCGCGTGCCGGGAGGAAGGCCATGCGTGAACACGACGCAGACGTGGCGGTGCTCGGCTCCGGCTTCGGCGGCAGCCTGTGCGCCCTTATCCTCGACCGTCTCGGCCTCCGGGTGGTCCTCCTCGACCGGGACGCCCATCCGCGTTTCGCCATCGGCGAGTCGTCGACGCCCGTGGCGGACATGATCCTTCGGGAGCTCGCGCTCCGGTACGAGCTGCCCCGCATCCTGCCGCTGTGGAAGTACGGCTCGTGGCGGGCCGCATACCCCGATCTCGTCAACGGACTCAAACGCGGCTTCAGCTATTTCCACCATCGCCCCGGCGAGGATTTCACGCCCCGTGCGGATCATGCGAACGAACTTCTCGTGGCGGCAAGCCGTGAGGATGCCCTGAGCGATACCCACTGGCTCCGCGCCGACGTGGACGCCTTTTTTGCGGACGAGGTGCGCCGGGCGGGCGTTCCCTTGCTCGACCGGACGGAGGTTGCGCTCCAGGGCGCGGGGCGCGGGTGGCGGCTCGAAGGAAGGCGCGCGGGCGAGCCGGTGCGGGTCCGCGCAGCGTTCGTCCTCGATGCGACGGGCGCGGCGGGCGCGGTGGCGGAGGCGCTCGGAGTCCCCGACGAGGGCGCGGGGCTGCACACGCATTCGCGCGCGCTCTACGCCCACTTCCGGGGTGTCCGGCGGTGGGACGCGATGATGACCGCGCGGGGCGGGCGCCTGACGGACCACCCGTATCCGTGCGACGCCGCCGCCCTTCACCACGTCCTCGACGGCGCGTGGATGTGGATGCTCCGTTTCGAAAACGACCTCGTGAGCGCCGGGCTCGTCTTCGATGCGCGCCGCCATCCGCTCGATCCGGGCCTCGCGCCGGGGGACGAGTGGGCGCGGTGGCTGGCCCGGTATCCGGCGCTCGCCGACCAGTTCGCCGAAGCCCGTCTCGCCGACCCCCCGGGGCGATGGATCCGGACGGGGCGGCTTCAGCGGCGGCGCGCCCGGGCCGTGGGGCCGCGATGGGCCGCCTTGCCGCACGCGGCGGGGTTCGTCGATCCGCTCCACAGCGCCGGCATCGCCCACACGCTCGCCGGCATCGAGCGGCTCATGCGTGCCTTCGAGCGAGACTGGGGGCGGCCCTCCTTCGGCCCGGCGCTCGAAGTCTATGAGCGCGCCGTCTTCGCCGAACTCGCCCTCATCGACCGGCTCGTCGCCGTGTGCTATGCCTCGATGCCGGATTTTCGGCTCTTCTCGGCCTCGACGATGCTCTATTTCGCCGCGACGATCGCCTATGAGCAGGCGCGAGCGAGCGGGCGGGCGAGCGAACGATACGTGTTGTGCGCGGATGACCGGCGGCTGCACGCCATCGTGGCCGAAGCGCAGGAGCGCCTGGCCGGGATCGATGCGGGAGACGAGGCGGGCGCGGCGGCGTACGAACGGTTCGTGGAAAACGCTATCGCGCCGTACAACACGGCGGGGCTCTTCCACCCTCCGGCGCCGAACATGTACCACCACACGGCGGCCCCCCTGCCGGGCGAGGTCAGAAGCTGAGGCGAAGGGAGAGCGCGAAGGCATCCGGCGTCATGACCGGCGTGATCGCGAGGTTGCTACCGGCTCCAAGATGGCGACGGCTGAGGTAATACGCCGTGGCGAAGCCGATGGCGCTTCCGGCAAGCACGTCGGTGGTCCAGTGCTTTTGAAGCGCGAGCCGGGCCATCGCCGTGCCCGTCGAGAGGGCGAAGAGGCCATACGTCAGCGGGTGCGGGTAATAGAGCACCCAGGGAGTCAGAGCGGCGAAGGCGGCCGTCGCGTGTCCGGATGGGAACGAGGAGTGTCCCGAGAACGGCTCGAATTCGTGGACCTGGTCCGACTCGAACGGACGCTCCCTCCCGAAAGCCGTCTTCAGCCCATAACTGATCGCTCCGGCATAGAGCAGCGACTGGAGCGACGTGAAGGCGGCATCCTGAAACCGGCTGTTTCGCGTGAGCAGGGAAGCGGCGAAGACGCCGGAGACGTAGAGGCTCATGCGCGGGCTCCCGAACTCGTTGGCGACGTCGAGGAAGTCACCGAAGGCGCCGTGATAGGCCTCCTGCATCTCTTCGCTGACGGATGCGTCGGTGAAAGAGATCGGGAAGAGCACGGCGGCTCCGGAAAGCAGCAGGATTGGCGCGCGCGGGGCGACGTCCTGCGCGAGCGCCGAGGCGTCGTCCATCATCCAGTGCAGGAAACGCGCCCGTCCCTCCGGCGATTGCGCCTGCGCGGGCATGCACCAGAGGGCGAGGCAGATCATACTCAGACGCATCGAGAACCGGGCAAACATGGCGGAAGAAAGAAGGATCGGAGGACGGTCGCGGCAGGGATCACACGCCCATGGTACTTAAAATACCTCGCAGAAGAAAGGCCCTCCCGACGACTCGAACACGCCCCCTTCTCCGGGGAGGGGACGCGCGCTCGAAGAAAATATCGGGGGCATCGGGTTAATCTCTCCCATGAGCGGGGCGATTCTTTGACGGAGCCGTCACCCGCAAGCAAGCAGTCTGTCGGGAGGATAGAAGCCCGTGAGGAAGTTTGGTTTCTTTGTCGTTTTCGCCCTTTTTCTGAGCGCCTCCAGTCCGGCCCAGCCTGCCGGTCACGCGCCGGGTTCGCTTTCGGTGCGGCTCGACTCCGTGTCCGCCCGTGCGGTTGATCCGGGAAGAGACGCGGCGACCGGGACGCGGGTTCACCTCGGGCGGGGGCGCTTCGCCCGGTGGATGTACGAGGATGTGTGGGAGATGCTCCGGGTCGTGCCCTCGCGGACGACGCTGTATGCGCTCGGGGCAGGCGGCGGGCTGGTCGCCCTGAGCGTCTTCGACGAGCAGGTGGAGGACCGCGCTTCCCGGTGGGGCGATCGCTCCGCGATGCGCCTCGCCGAACGCTTCGGCAACCGCACGGTTGCGCCGGCGGCGGCTTTCGCGCTGTTTGCCGGTTCGCTCCTGACCCGGAACGAGCGCTTCCAGGACGCGGCCTTCACCTCTTTCGAGGCCATCCTCTTCGCCGGCGCGCTCGCCAACGCCCTCAAATTCGCCGTCGGTCGGGCGCGTCCTCCCCAGGGCGACGCCTCCGATTTCCGCCCCTTCACCCCCGGCTTCACCTCCTTCCCCTCCGGTCACTCTGCCACGGCTTTCGCCTTTCTGACGCCGTGGCTGTTGTACTATCCGGGTTTGCAAACCTCCGCGCTCGTTGTGCTCGCCGGCGGGACGGCCTTCTCGCGTCTGGCGTACAACGTCCACTGGATGACGGACGTGCTGGCCGGGAGCGCCATCGGCTTCGCGACAGCCTACTTTCTCACGCGGCGTCACCAGCGTTCGACCGGGCCGGTGCGCATCGAACTCGGGGCCAACGCTGCCGCGCTGGTCTTCCGCTTTTGAAGCTCGTTCAGGCTTCCTCGGGTGCGGGGTGCAGCGCTTCTGTGATGGACGGTTCGGTCGTGTGCTCCTCGATGACGCGCATCATCGGGCGCGGGGTGCGGTTGAGGGTCAAATCAAAGAGGTCCGGTCGGGCATAATGGCCGGCTGCGTCGAGCTGAAAGCGCGGGCCGATGAAATGATCCGGCTCGATGTCCGCATATAAAATCTCCTCCCGGTGACGCACCGGCTCGACGATGAACTTTCCGTCGGGATCGATGATCGTGCTGTCGCCGGGATTGAGCCATTCCACGTCCGGGAGAAAGTCCGATTTGAAGGAGAAGTGATCCGGGATGTCGTCCCGGTGCAGGGTGGAACAGCACCCCACCACGTAGGTGCGGCCTTCTTTGGCGGTATGACGAAGCGTCGAGATCCACGGCTCGCCCCGGTCCCAGGTGGGGACGACGAGGATTTCTACGCCCCACGTGTACATCGCATACTTCGCGAGCGGCATGTACATCTCCCAACAGGTGAGGCCGCCCAGTCGCCCGATCGGCGTATCGTAGACGGCCAGTGTGCTGCCGTCGCCCATGCCGTGCACGAGACGCTCCCCCGTGGTGGGAACCAGCTTCCGGTGCTTGCCCAGGATGCGCCCTTCGTCGTCGATGAAGAGGATGGAGTTATAGAGCGTGGTTCCGCTGGCTTCGGCGTTGACCTCATTGACGCCGATGGCAACGTGCACACCGGCTTCCCGGGCCGCCGTACACAGGCGGTCGGTGGTCCCATCGGGAATCGTGACGGCATTGCGGACGAGTTCGGTATAGAGGGTTCTCAGATCCTTCGTGCGATAGGGGGGAATAAACCAGACCCAGACCGGATACGTCGGCAGGTAACATTCGGGGAAAACCACGAGTCGGGCGCCTGCCGCCCCCGCTTCCTCGATGAGGCGGCAAGCTTTGTCCAGGGTGGCCTCCAGATTCAGAAATACCGGGCTGGCCTGAACGCAGGCGATCCGAAAAGCAGTGCGAAGGGGCGCAGGCATGAGCGTTCTCGAGAGGATGGGAGAGACACGGTGATGAAGAACGATAGGCATTTTGACGGCCTACCGCAAGAGCAGCGGGGCCTTACGACGATCACGCCGGTCATCGAGGTATGCGAAGCGTGCGGGGGGAGAGCACTGGGGCCGAACTGTGCTCGGTCGCCTGCGGCCCGCGATATTTTTTCTCAACGGTGCGCAACACTGCTAAAAAATTAGCGTAGCCTCGAATCGGCGCAAAAGGAGGGCATGAGCCGCGGGAGACCAGGGCAACGACGTGCCTGTGCGCCGGTGTTTTCTCAGAAATCCCATCACAATAATCCCGGAGGTAGAGCGCGCCATGAGGAGGGTCATGCTGCTGCTTTTCTGTGGTCTGATAGGGGCGGGCGGGGTATCCGGTCATCCCGTTCGATCCAACCTGTCATTGCACCATTTCATCGTCACGACGGCGCGGCCACACGTGCAGGAGCAGACGATCGCTTCGGCGGACCGTCCGCCGCGCGCCGCGCCGTCTCGGGAACGACCCCGGCGCGTGACGACCATACGCCGCCTTCAGGACCTGGCCATCGACGGGCATCTCACCGATGCCGACTGGCGCAATGCGCCCGTCATCGACGACTTCGTGCAACGGGACCCGCACGAGGGCGCCGCGCCTTCGGAGCGAACGGAGGTGCGGGTGGTGTATGACAACGAGGCGCTCTACGTCTCCGCCCGGATGTACGACAGCGCCCCGGATTCCATCGTCGCCCGCCTGGGACGTCGCGACGCCGAGCTCGAGTCCGACGCCTTTGTCTTCTTCGTCGATCCGTTCCACGACAAACGCACCGGTTATTATTTCGGCGTCAACGCCGCCGGAACGCTGTATGACGGCGTGCTCATGAACGACGACTGGGACGACGACTCGTGGGACGGCGTGTGGGTGGGGAAGGCTCGGATCGACGACGAGGGGTGGACGGTCGAGATGCGCATCCCGTATTCGCAGCTTCGTTTCCAGAAGAGCGACGAGTACGTCTGGGGGATCAACTTCCGGAGAGACATTTCGCGGAAGAACGAGCGGGACTATCTCGTGTATACCCCGCGAAAGGAGAGCGGCTTCGTCTCTCGGTTCGTGGATCTCGTAGGGATGGAGCAGATCAGCCCGCACCGGCAGGTGGAACTGATGCCGTATGTGACGACGCGCGCCGAGTTTACCGATCAGCCGCCGGGCAACCCGTTCAACGACGGCTCCCGATACACGCCGGGCTTCGGCGCGGACCTGAAGGTGGGGCTGACGAGCAACCTGACCCTGAACGCCACCGTCAACCCCGACTTCGGGCAGGTGGAGGTCGACCCCGCCGTGGTCAACCTGAGCGACGTCGAGACGTTCTTTCCCGAGAAACGACCGTTCTTCATCGAGGGCGCTTCGGTCTTCAGTTTCGGGCGTGGAGGCTCGAACAATAACTGGGGCTTCAACTGGGGGAACCCGAACTTTTTCTACAGCCGTCGCATCGGGCGCGCGCCTCAGGGACGGCTCCCGAACAGCGATTATGCGGACGTCAGCGAAGGCGTGCGCATCCTCGGCGCGACGAAGCTCACCGGGCGCATCGGCTCGATCAACGTGGGCGCCATTCAGGCGCTGACCGAACGCGGCATGGCCGATCTCGCATACAACGGCAAACGTTTTCGCGCGGAAGCGGAGCCGCTGGCTTATTACGGCATCTTCCGGGGGCAGAAAGAATTCAACGAGGGACGGCAGGCGGTCGGCTTCATGTCCACCATTACCCGACGGGACTTCCGGGAGGACAGGCTCAGAGATCAGATCAACGGTGAGGCGTATACCTTTGGCGTGGATGGATGGACGTTCCTCGACGGGGAGAAAACGTGGGTGGTTACCGGATGGCTCGGAGGGACGCACGTGCGAGGTACCGAGCAGCGCATGATCGACCTTCAGCGCAGCTCGCTCCACTATTTCCAGCGCCCCGACTTCGACGCCGCCGACGTGGACAGCAGCGCCTCCTCGCTCTCGGGTCTCTCCGGGCGCGTGATGCTCAACAAACAGCGCGGCAAGCTCACCATCAACACGGCGCTCGGCTTCATCAGCCCCGGCTTCGATGTGAACGACCTCGGCTTCATGTGGCAGACGAACGTCATCAACTGGCACTTCGCCGCCTCCTATCGATGGACCGATCCGACCTCGTGGTATCGCAGCATTTTCTGGAATGCCGCGGCCTTCCGGAGCCTGGACTTCGACGGCAACACCACGTGGACGGGGCTGTGGACGGGCGCGTTCTTCCAGTTCCTCAACTATTACGGCATATGGATGAACGTGGCCGTCAACCCGGAAACGGTGAACAACCGCCGGACGCGCGGCGGGCCGCTGACGCTCAACCCGCCCGGCGTTCAGTTCGGTCTCGAGTTCAATACGGACAGCCGGAAAGCGTTCGTGTTCTCGCTCGGGGGGAACGTGTACCGGCAGCGGGACGAGGGCAGCTTCAACATCGGGCCGAGCGTGCAGTGGAACCCCGCGCCGAACGTCTCGCTTCGGGTCAGCCCGCAGCTCCGCCTGAACCGCACGTTCGCGCAATACGTCGGGCAGTACGATGATCCGTTCGCCACGCGCACCTTCGGGCGGCGATACGTCTTCGCCGAACTCGATCAGGTGACGGTCTCCACCAGCATCCGCTTGAACTGGACCTTCACCCCGACGCTCAGCTTCCAGCTCTTCGCACAACCGTTCGTCTCCTCGGGGGACTACGACACGTATAAAGAGCTCGCGCGAGCCAGGAGCTATGACTTTATCAACTATGGCGAGCAGGGAACGACCTTCGATGCCGAGACGCTCACCGCCGATCCCGACGGCGACGGTCCGGCGGCGGCGATCCGGCTTCCGGATCAGGATTTCAGCTTCAGTTCGCTGCGCGGCACGGCGGTGCTTCGGTGGGAATACAAACCCGGCTCGACGCTCTTCCTCGTGTGGACCCAGAACCGGGCGGACTTCGAGAACACGGGCGCGTTCGATTTCAACCGCTCCGTGAGCCGGATCTTCAACGCAAAGGCCGACAACATCTTCATGGTCAAGCTCACGTACTGGCTGAGTCGATGAACCTGTGCGAAACGGATCGGGTCATTCGATAAAAAATCATCCTTCCCGTCACAAACGGCCTCGTTTTGCGTAAGGAGTTCAAACATCGGGGTGTAGGTGCGGCCGGAGTCTTTTGACTACCTCCGGACTTCGAACGCACGGTTCGCTATGGATGTGTGGCCGTCTTTGGAGAACCAGCCTTGAGGGAGGGCGCCCCGAATGCCGCCGAGGTTCCAAATGAGCCTCGGCGGTTTTTTTGTTTGCTTCAGCCGGGTGCGCGGCGCGTTTGGTCGGGCGAGGCTCCGTACACGCGCTTGCAGGCTCGCATGAAGGCAGCTTTGGAGCGAAGCCCCCTTTCTCGGCGATGCGGGGGGCTCCGGACGGGGCTCCCCGCATTTTTATGAGCGCGCGTCGGAAGGAGCCGGAATCTCGCAGACGGCCGGAGCTTCCCCGGCATCGGGGGGGGCGTAATAGTCGACGCGGCAGCCGCAGCCGTCCCACATGCGGTCATAGGTCGCCATGCGTTCTTCGACGAAGGCGTGCGCGGCGTCGGTGTCGGGGAGGCGACGAATGACGCGCTCGCCCGGTTTCGGCTCCTCGACCGCGGCGAGCGTCTCGCCGAGGCGCACGAGGACGAGGTCCCCCGCGATGAACGTAGGGTGACGCTCGACCTCCTCGAAGGCGGGAGCGAGGGCGTTCCACGTCGCTTCGGGCAAGACCACAAGCCCTTCTTTTTCCACCTGTGTCGCGAGTTCTTCTGCCGTCATGGGATTGCTCGTATGGATGTGTGGATCACGCGTCTGGCAGGCGATGGGACGCCCGGAAGGGTATGGAGGATCCGTGCGGCGGGCGGCGATGGTGAACATCGTCGCCGCTTCGGAATTAGCAGGAGAGGAGCGGGAAGCCCCACGCCCGTCGTATCTTTTCGTTCATCCTCTCCAGCATCGAAACCGCCATGCAACGACTCTTTCTTCTGTCGATCCTCCTGGCCGGGGGGTGGTTCGCGGCCGGGTGCGCGGCTTCGTCCGAACCGCCCGCCGCCGCCGAGCCGATCACCGACGCCGCCTACCTGACCGCCGACCTGTGGAACGACGGGCAGGCGGAGGTGGCGTTTTACGAGGTCGAACGCACCCGGAACCAGTATGGCGAAGACGTGCCGCAGCGCTTTCTCGCCGGCTCGTACCTCGTCAAGCACGACTTCGACCCGGAAGCGATGGCCAAGGCGGGGCGCGAAGCACAAGTTCGGGTCCCGGCCTTCAAATACGCGCTGTTTTATGAGTTCGAAAGTCGCTCGTATCAGTTCAAACGGAGCTACGTGACCAATGCCGCACAGGCCGACCTGATGCCGCTCAAGGCTTCGTTCACGAGCTTCGACTGGTGCTCGAACCAGTACCGTGAACTGGCTTTCCATCCCGACGGCGAGGTGACCATGCTCCGGCGGAGCGACGACTACGGCAACGGCGAGGGACGCTTTCGCTATCGTCCGAACGCCTATCCGGTGGCGCTCGTGCCCATGCTCGTGCGCGCGCTCGACTTTACGGCGCAGCCGCAGCGAGCCTTCACCGTGGCGCTCGAAGACGGACGGTTCGTCGGCGTCGTGGCCCGATTCGGGGGGAGAGAGACGCTCGAACTGCCCGGCGGCGCGCTCGAAGCGGAACGGGTCACGCTCGTCTATGACGAACGCGTGCCCTCACCGGTCGGGGAGGAGACGGATCGCGAGGAGACGTACTGGCGCGGCGTCGGGCCCGGCCGGCTCCTCCTCCGCCTCGAAGGGGCGAGCGGGCGCTACCGCATGACGCTCGTCGAACACGTGCGCTCCCCGTACTGGCGCGAGAACCTGTACGAGCGTCTCACCCGTGTGAAGACCCGCCCCTGACCTTTTGCCCGTGTGAAGACCCGCCCCTGACCTTTTGCCCGTGGGAATTAACCCATCGCCCGATTCGCCGAAATATCACGTATCGATGCCGCGTGCCTGAAGTAAACACCCCCGTCGGAGCCGTCCTCTCGGGGGAGAAAACCTGACCTCACGAAGCCGCGCGCGAAAGGGTGTACATGGAGCAAACAGAGACACAGACGATCGCGGTGGCGGCGACGTTCACGGCGGAGCCGCTTGGCGCGACGCTCGGGCACTGGCTCGACGTCTTCGGAGTGTCGCACGCGATCACTTTCGCGCCGTATCATCAGGTTTTTCAGCAGCTCCTCGATCCCGAAAGCCTCCTCGGGCGGAACGAGGCAGGCTTTAACCTCGTGTTCGTCCGCCTCGACGACTGGCGGCGGGACTCCTCGGAAGAGCCGGACGGCGCGGAAGGTCCGGACGCCGCGCTCCGGGCCAACGTGGACGCTTTCCTCGACGCCCTTCGCGCCGCCGCCGGGCGCGCGGTGGTCCCGCACCTTGTCTTCCTCTGTCCCTCCGCCGCCGCCGCCGATGAGGTCGCTTCGATGGAGGCGCGCATCCGAACGGCGGCGGCGGCGATGCCGGCCGTGCACGTCGCCGACGCCGCCGAAGTGCTGGCGGCCTATCCCGTCGAGGCGATCTTCGACGACTATGCCGACGCGCTCGGCCACGTCCCGTTCACCCCCGATTTCTTCACGGCCCTCGGCACCTTTGCGGCGCGGCGGATGCTCGCCCTCCGGCGGAAGCCGTACAAGGTGATCGTCCTCGACGCCGATCAGACGCTCTGGCGGGGCGTGTGCGGCGAAGACGGGCCGGAGAACGTCGTGCTCGACGAACCGCACCGGGCGCTTCAGGCGTTCATGAAGGAGCGACGCGAGGCGGGCATGCTCCTGGCCCTCTGCACGAAGAACGATCCGGCGGACGTGGCGGCGGTCTTCGACGCGCATCCCGAGATGCCGCTCCGGATGGAGCACTTCCACGCTCGACGCATCAACTGGCGGCCGAAGTCGGAGAACCTCCGCGCGATGGCCCGCGAACTCAACCTCGGCCTCGACAGCTTCATCTTTATCGACGACAACCCCATCGAATGTGCCGAGGTGGCCGCCCGGTGCCCGGAGACGCTCGTGCTCCCGCTCCCCTCGGATCCCCGCCACCTTCCCGCCTTTCTCGAACATGTGTGGGCGTTCGATGCGCCGGAAAGAACGGCCGAGGATGCCCTCCGCGCCGGACATTATCGCCGGGAAGCGCGGCGGGCGGAGGCGATGAGCGCAGCCCCGAGCCTCCGCGACTTCATCGAGGGGCTCGCGCTCGAAGTGGAGATCGCCGTGCCGGAGGAGGGGGCCTGGGCCCGCGCGGCGCAGTTGACCCGGAGGACGAACCAGTTCAATGCGTGGCCGAAGCCCCGCTCGGAGGGCGAACTTCGGGCGCGGGGCGAGGCGTGCCGCATCGTCTCCGTCCGCGACCGCTTCGGCGCGTACGGGCGCACCGGCTTGCTCACGTGGCGCCTCGACCACGACACGCTCGACGTGGACACGTTTCTCGTGAGTTGCCGGGTGCTCGGACGCGGCGTCGAGCATCGGATGATGGCGTGGCTGGGCGCATACGCCCGGTCGAACGGCCTCCGTTTCGTGCGTGTCCGCTTCCGAGGCTCGGGGCGCAACCGGCCCGTGGAGGATTTTCTCCGGAGCATCCCGAGCGACCTCGAACCGGAGCCCGACGGCTTCTGCTTCCGGGCGGAGCCCATGACGAAGCTGGTCTATGCGCCCGAAGTGGAGCGTCCGGCGGAGCGCCCCGCGGAGACGAAGCGCAGCGGGGGGCGGACCACCGGGGCGGCGCCCTCCATGCGCATGCTGCACGTGGCCGCCACGGGAGGGCGCGTGGCGGACATCCGCGCGGAGGTGGAGGCGGCCGCCGCCCGGCGACGGCCTGCGCAACCGGCGGCGTACGAGCCCCCCCGCGACGCCCTCGAACGCGACGTCGCGGCGATGTGGGCCGCGGTGCTCGGACTCGACCGCGTGGGCGTGCACGACAACTTTTTCGCCCTCGGCGGCCATTCGCTCGCCGCCACACAGATCATGGCGCGCATCCGGGAGCGCTTTGGCGCAGACCTCTCTTTCCAGACCTTTTTCCGTCACCCGACCGTGGCGGAGGTGGCCGGGGCGATCCGGAATGCCCCGCTTCGAAGCTCCGATGCGACCCTCCTCTCCGAACTCCTCGACGAGATCGAAACCCTCTCGGAAGAAGAGGTGCAGGCTCAGCTCGACGGGCTAGCGGGTGCGCCGCCGGCTCGGGTCCTTGCGCCCGTGCCCGCCGCCTCGTCGCCGTCTTCCGCCGCCTCCTCGCCGTCTTCCGCCGCCGTCCTCACGACGCTCGGCCTCGTCACGCGCAACCGGGTGGCGGCCGCCCGCCGCGCCCTGACCTCGTACGTGGAAAACGCCCGCCGCTTCGGACGCACGCCCGACGTGGTCGTGATCGACGACTCCATCCGGCCTGCCGTGCGTGAGCGGTATCGGGCCATGCTCAGGGAGTTCCGCAAAACCCACGGCGTGCCGGTGCACTATGCGGGCTTCGAGGAGAAACGGAGGTATGCAAAGACGCTCATCGCCGAGGGGCTGCCGGAGGAGGCGGTGCGGTTTGCGCTCTTCGATGAGGAGGGCGTCGGCCATACGCCGGGCGCCAACCGGAACGCGATGCTCCTCCACGCCGCCGGGACGGGACTCCTCTGCGTAGACGACGACACCCTCGGGCGTCCCGCGCGCCCCCCGGAGTGGGACGAGGGCCTCGCCGTGAGCGCCGGGCGCGATCCGAGCGCGTACTGGTTTTTTCCCGACGCCGACGCGGCGATGGAGGCCGTCACGTTCGTCGAGAAGGACCTCCTGGCGCTGCATGAAGCCTATCTCGGTGCGGACGTTTCCCGTCTGATCGACGACCACGCGCCCGTGCGCTCGGGGATGCCCGGAGCGCGTCTTCGCCGGATGCGGGCCGCGCGGGTGGGCGTGACCCTCAACGGTCTCGCGGGCGACTGTGGGTGGGGCGCGCCGTTCGGTTGCTGGGGGGCGCCGATGGGGTATCTCCTCCTCGAAGGCGAATCGCACCGGCGGCTCGTGCGCTCCGAAGCGGCGTATCGCACCGCCGTCACGAGCCGGAACCTCATCCGCGCCGTGCGGCGGCCGACGGTGAGCGACGGCACGCTCGCGATGACCACCTTTGCCGGGTATGATCTCCGCGCCGACCTGCCGCCGTTTTTGCCCGTGGCGCGCGGGCAGGACCTCGTCTTCGGACGCATGGTGGATGCGGGCGCGCCCGGCGTCTCGTTCCTGCATCTGCCCTGGGTGTTGCCCCATCGTCCGGTGGAAGAGCGGCGGTTCTGGCCCGGCGAGATCTTTCGCACGGCCGCGGGCGTTGACGTAGCGAAAGTGATGATGGCGTGTCTCGACGGCTTCGCAGGCGAGGCGGCGGACCCGACCGCGGCGATGCGGGCGCTCGGCGCGCACCTCGTCGAGATCGGCCAACGACCGCTTCCGGAGTTCGACGCTTTCGTGCGCGAGCGCCTCCGGGCCATGAACATCCGCTTCCTCGGGCGTCTCGACGAACGGCTCCGCGAAGACGGTCCCGAAGCGCCGTTCTGGGCCGAAAACCTCCGGCGATACCGGAGCATGCTTGCGCGCGCGATGGACGCACCCGAGTACGACGTCCCCCTCGATCTGAGGCGGGGGCGCGACGCTCCGGCGGCCCGCGCGACGCTCCGGCGGCTCGTCCGGCGCTTCGGGGAACTGACGGCCGTATGGCCCGAGGTGCTTGCCGTCGCCCGGCGGCTCCGCCTCGAAGGACGCGGACTCGCCCTTCCGCTCGATTGAATGAACCACCCGAACGACGGCACGGATCCGCCCGCTCCGGACGAGGCGTTGCCGCCCGAACTCCGGGCGCGGCTCGCCACGCTCTCGCCCGAACGACGAGCGCTCCTCGAAGAACGGCTCCGCCGGCATCGGGGGGAGGCTGAAGCGTCGGAAAGCGCGCTCCCCGGACCGGCTCCGCTCTCGCTCGCACAGGAGCGGCTGTGGCTCCTCGATCAGTTGCGTCCCGGTGATCCCGCCTACCACGTGACGGCGGCGTGGCGGCTGCTCGGCCCGCTCGACGCGGCCGCCCTTGCGGAAAGCTTCGCCGATGTGGTCCGGCGGCACGAGACGCTCCGCACGACCGTCGCCGTGCGCGGGGGGAAGCCCGTCCCGGAGACGGCGAAGGAGCCTGCTTCGGGGCTCGAAGCCGTCGATCTCGGGAGCATGGACACCGGGCGGCTGCGCGCGGCGCTCCAGGAGGCTTCCCGGAGGCCGTTCGACCTCGAAAAGGGGCCGGTCATCCGCGCAAGGCTCTTTCGAAGTGGAGACGAGGACCATACGCTACACGTGAGCATCCACCTCTTCGCTGCCGACGGGGGGTCGCTCGGCGTCTTTGCGGAGGATCTCGGGAAGGCCTACGCGGCGCGGACGGAGGGGCGGGCGCCCGAACTGCCCGCGCTCTCGGCGTCGTATGGAGACTATGCGCGGGCGCAGCGCGCGTGGATGCGAGGCGCCGCGTTCGAGGACATGCGCGCGTGGTGGCGGCGGGCGCTCGCCGGATACACGCCGCCCACGGTCCCGGCGCGGCGGATGCGGGCGGACGCCGGGGCGGTCGAGGCGTTCACCTTGCCGCCCGATCTGTCCGAAGCCCTCACGGTCTTCTGTGCCCGGCACGGCGTCACGCCCTTCATGACGCTTCTCGCTGCCTTCGAGTTCGTGCTCTTCGGCCTGACGGGGCGTCCGGACGCGCTCGTGTGGACGCCCGTGGCGGCTCGGAAAGAGCGCCGGTATGAGCGGTTGATCGGCCCCTTCGTCAACCCCGTCGCCCTCCGCGTCGATTGCTCCGGCGACCCGTCCTTTCTCGAACTGCTCGACCGGGTGCGGACAAGCGCCGTCGAGGCTTTCTCTCGCCGGGAAATGCCTTTCGAGGTGCTCATGGAACTCATCCCGCCCGTACGCGCGCCGGGCCGGGCGGCTATGGAAACGATGTTCGCCTGGCAGAACACGCCGTCACGGCCGCTCCGCCTGCCCGGCGTCCGCGTCGAGCGTGTGGAGGCTGATGCGGGCGGGACACAGTTCGACCTCGGGCTCACGATGAAAGAGACGTCCGGGGGGCTTGTCGGAAAGTTTCGGTATCGTACGGATCTCTGGGACGGCTCGGAGGTGCGGGCGATGATCGATAGGTATCGCGCCGTCCTCGCGGGGGTGCTTGAGGCGCCGGACCGGAAGCGCTCCGCCTTCGTCGAGGCGCCGGTGTGTGGGGGGGACGAGGAAGCGCCGGTGCGCGTGCGCCGCGACCCGAGCACGCCTCCCCGTGACCGGGCCGAACGACGTCTCGTCGAGATCTGGGAACGGGTGCTCGGGGTGGAGGGCATCGGTGTGGAGGACGACTTCTTCGATCTCGGGGGGCGTTCGCTCCGCGCCATCGAGCTTTTCGCCGGGATCGAGGCTGCTTTCGGTGTGCGGATGCCGCTCGCCTCGCTCTTCGGAGCGCCGACGGTGGCGGCGCAGGCGCGGCTGCTTCAACGGGGAGGGCCCGTGCCCGCGACGCATCGCCACCTCGTCCCGATGCAGCCGGAAGGGACGCGCCCACCGCTCTTCTGCGTGCACAACCTCGGGAGCACCGTGCTGCTCTATGCCGGCCTTGCCCGTCACCTCGGCCCGGATCAGCCGGTGTACGGCGTGCGCGGGCAGGGGCTCGAAGGAGACCGCATCACGTTCCGGAGCGTGGCGGAGATGGCCGAGGTCTACGTCGAAGAGATCCGGAGCGTGC
Source organism: Rhodocaloribacter sp. (assembly GCF_056451265.1). Lineage (NCBI taxonomy): Bacteria > Pseudomonadati > Rhodothermota > Rhodothermia > Rhodothermales > Rhodothermaceae > Rhodocaloribacter > Rhodocaloribacter sp. The sequence continues at coordinate 42,323 of NZ_JBWOPL010000036.1, forward strand.
AGCCCGGGGGGCCGTATCATCTGCTCAGTTTCTGTCTCGGCAGCCGTCTGGCCCTCGCGATGGCGCAGCGCCTGACGGAAGCGGGCGAGCGCGTGGGACTGCTTGCCTTCATCGACGGCGTCAGCCCGACCCTTGCGCCGGGGGGAGGCTCGGCGGAGCGGGCGGCGGTGTACGGGGGGCACCTGAGCGCGCAGGCGTCGCGGGGAGCAGAGCTCGCGGGTGCGCGCGCGCGTCTCGGCGGGCTGTGGGAACGCCGCCGGTGGCTCGAAGCGCGGGCGTGGCTGGCGCTCGGACGGCCCGTCCCCGAACGGCTCAAATTCGCCTATATCATGGAGACCAACCGGCGGCTGCTGAGGGCCTGGGAGGGCGGGCCATATCCGGGCCGGATCGTCGTCTTCCGGAGCGAGCGCCTCCGCCACCTGTCGCCCGACCTCGGCTGGAGCGCTCTCGCACAGGGCGGCGTCGAAACGCACGACGTCGCCGGTCCACACCGGCTCCTCGACGAGCCGTACGTCCGCGAACTCGCCGAACTCCTCCGGCGTCGCCTGGAAACTCCGGAGGAGCGCGACGGCTCGGACCGTCGGACGTGATCACCTCGCGCCGAACTGCGCTTCGAGTGTTCTCGAATCGTAGACGGTGGAAAAAACCGCGAAGATCGTGGGGCGTTGCGCTCCCGCCTCACCTTCGCCGGTTCCGCTTTTCCCGAAAGAAGGCGCGGAGCAGTTCGGCGGAGCGCTCGGCTTCGATGCCCGAGACGACCTCGACGCGGTGGTTCAGGCGCGCATCCTGCGGGATGTTGTAGAGGGTGGAAGCGCTGCCCGCCTTCTCGTCGAAAGCCCCGAAGACGAGGCGTTCGAGGCGGGCCCAGACGATGGCTCCGGCGCACATCGGGCACGGCTCCAGCGTGACGTAGAGCGTGCAGCCTTCGAGAAACTTCGAGCCGAGCGTCTCGCACGCGGCCGTGATGGCGATCATCTCGGCGTGGGCCGTCGGATCCTTGAGCCTTTCCACGAGGTTGTGCCCGCGCCCGATGATTTGCTCCTCGCGCACGATCACCGCGCCTACGGGCGTCTCGCCGAGCTCGAAGGCGCGTTCGGCTTCCTTGAGGGCGCGCTTCATCCAGCGTCGGTCCGGAGAGAGGAGGGCGGAGAGGCTCATCGTCGAAAAGGGAGCGGAACGTTTGCCGCGAGAGCGTCCGCCGCCGAGACGTCTGTGCGGAGCCGGGGCAAAGGGGGGAACGGGCGGGAAGTTACGAAACGAAGAGATGCGGGGCGATCAACGCCGTCGTTGCTGAAGGAGGCCGATGAAGCGAAGGACGACGGCGACGAGGAAGAGCACGAGCAGGACCTTGATCGCGTAGCCAAGCAGGAACCCCGCCACCTTGAGAATGAGGCTGAGCACGACGACCGCCACCATCAATACGATGGCGATCACGATCCAGCGGAGGATTTGCTGAAGATCCATGGTTGTAAACTACGGTCAGGGTCAAAAATCGAGGTCAAAGAACTCCGACTCGATGAGGATGCCGTCGGAGGAGAAACCACCCGTGAGAAGTATTCGGCGCGAGGGTAAAATTGTTGCGGTGAAGGCAAATCGCTTGCTCGGCAGAACTTCGGTGGCGGGAAAACGGAAGGAACGCCCGGCAGGTTCCACGTACACTTCCGGGACGTCGAGCGCCGAGGCGGGTGTGCCCTGGTGTCCGCCAAGGAGCAGGACCATGCCGGGCGCAACGTGGACGGCGGCATGGAGCGTGCGCGGGATCGCGGCGGGCGCGGCCCGGTCGATGAGAATGCCGACGCCGGGGCGGTAGTCGAAGACGAAGTGGGTCTGTTCGACGAAACCGTCGTCGAAGAAGCTGCCGAGGACGAGGAAGCGCCGCGCGGCGATGGGGTCGGCGGCGTCGAGCGGGGTGACGGTGTGGCCGGTCACGGGCTCGATGAGCGGGCCGGGGGCGGGGCTCAGGGCGAAGAGCGTGTCGCGGGCGAAGAGGAAGCCCCGGAGGTCGTCGCGGATGCCCAGGCGGGGCTCCGGTCGATACCGGACGTCGCCGCGCCCGCCGTAGAGGTCGATGAGGACGCCGTCGGCGGCGGGGCGGGGGACGGCGGTGTGATGCGTCCGGCGGATCGGCTCGCCGAGGACCGGGACCGGAGCGAAGACGCGCGCGTCGGGATCGAACACCTCGGCGGCTTCGACGAGCGATGCCGTCGAGGAAAGGCTGTCGGCGCGGCTTCCGCCGAGCAGGAGCACGCGCCCGTCGGGGAGGAGCGTGGCCGTGTGACCCGTGCGCGGCTCCACCATCCGGGCGTCGAGCCGCTCGAAACGCGCCGCGCCGGGCGGGAGCAGATACGCGTCCCGGCGCGCCTCGCCGTCGGCGCGGCTGACCCCTCCGGTGAGCAGGAGGCTGCCGTCGGAGAGGAGCACGGCGGCATGCCCGGCAAGCGGCGCCTCGAGCGCGGGCGCTTCGGAACTGACGCGGAAGGGGAGATAGACCGCGAAGACCGTGTCCCGCCGCTCGACGTCCCCGGCGTCCACGGCGGAGAGGACGAGCGCGTTCAGCCCCCGTTCGAAGCGGACCGAGGCTTCCCACGTCCCACGCTCCGGCGCGAAGTGCATCGGAGTGTCGTTGACCGTCACCCGCTCCACCGAACGGAACGAGACGGCCCGCACGCGGAGCGTCGCCTCCGGCTTCACGAAAACCGTCGAGAGGTCCGGCGAGACGACCTCGATCGTGGGCGCGCGCTCCTCGATGAACGGACGCTCGCACGCGGTCGCGGCGAGGAGGATCGCGCCGAGCAGCGCAGAGAGGAACGGCAGGCGTCGGGGCCTCATGGGCGGGCGGGTCGTGTCACTCATAGCCGACGTGTTCGAGGACGAGGCCGTGCGCCGGGGCGGCAGGTCCGGCTTCCCGGCGGTCGCCCGAGGCGAGCACGCGTGAGAGATCGTCCACGGGACGGCGGCCCTGCCCGACCTCGATGAGGGTGCCGACGATGGCCCGCACCATGCCGTGCAAAAACCGGTCGGCGACGATCCGGAAATGCCGGTCGCCCTCCCGCTCCTCCGCCACCCATCGCGCTTCCGCCACCGTGCACACGCGGTTTTTCGTTTCCGACTTCGTGCGGCAAAAAGCGCTGAAATCCCGCGTGCCGAGCAGCGCATGCGCGGCCTCGTTCATGCGATCGAAGTCGGGCGCGGAATGCATGAGGCGCCGCCAGCGGCGTTCGAGGGGACGCGGCCCGAGAGACACGTAATAGTGGTACCGCCGCCGCCGCGCGTCGTACCGGGCGTGGAAGCCGTCGGGCGCCCGGGCGACGTCGAGGACGCCGATGCTCTTCGGGAGGATGCCGTTGAGCGCGTTCCGGAGGCGGCTCGGGTTCACCTCGGCGAGGGTCGTGAAGTGGGCCACCTGTCCGCGCGCATGCACGCCGGCATCGGTCCGCCCCGAACCGACGATGGTCACGGGGGTGCGGAGCGCCGTCGTCGCGGCCGCTTCGAGCGCAGCCTGAACGGTCGGACGGTCCGGCTGAGCCTGCCATCCGTGGAAGTCCGTGCCGTCGTAGGCGATCAAAAGACGAAAGGTGGGCAAGGCGTCGGGCTTTTTCGGGAAACGGGCGTCCCCTGAAACCCGGACGCGACCCTCAGGTTCACCACAGGCGTCTTTCGTTTTCCTCACCCTTTTCGCGATGATCGAAGCCTCCCGCATCTATCTGACCGGCTTCATGGGAAGCGGCAAAAGCACCGTCGGGCCGGAGGTGGCGGCGGCGCTCGGCTATGCCTTCGTGGATCTCGACGAAGCCATTGCGGCCGACGCCGGGAAGCCGGTGGCGGCGATCTTCGGTGGAGAAGGAGAGGCGGCTTTTCGTGCCCGCGAGGCCCGGATGCTCCGGCAGACGGGGACGCGCGAGGGGGTCGTCGTCGCGCTCGGCGGCGGGGCGCTCGCGGAGGAAGCGAACCTCGTGTGGGCGCTTCGAAACGGGACCGTCGTGTACCTGCGCGTCCCGCCGGAAACGCTCGCGGCGCGGCTTCTCGGCGCGGGTCAGCACGGACGCCCGCTCCTCTGTGACGGCCGGGGGAAGCCGCTCCCGCCGGCCGCGCTTCGGGAAAAGATCGAGACGATGCTCGCGCGGCGGGAGCCGTTCTATCGCCGCGCGCACGTCGTCGTCGAGGCGGGCGAGCGCGACGCGCGAGCGGTGGTCCGGGAGGTGCTTCGCGCCCTCGGCGTCATGCCGGGCGGGGACTTCAGCTAAGGCGGAAAGAGCGGCGATGATACGGCGTCGGGCCGTGTGCGGCGAGCGCGGCATAGTGCTCGCGCGTGGGATAGCCGACGTTGCGATCCCATCCGTATTCCGGATGCGCTTCGTGGAGGTCGCGCATGAAATGATCCCGTGTGGTCTTGGCGACGATGGACGCGGCCGCGATGCTGTGGCTCCGCCCGTCGCCCCGGACGAGGGTGCGAAAAGGGAACGGCGGATCGGGGAAGCACCGGTCGCCGTCGATGAGGAGAAAGTCGGGCGCGGGGGCGAGGGCTTCGACGGCCCGGCGCATCGCCTCCATCGCGGCCCACAGGATGTTCAGCCGGTCGATCTCCTCCGGCGAGCACAGTCCCACCCCGATGGCCTCGGCCTTCGCGCGGATCTCCGCGAGCACGGCCTCGCGCCGCGCCGCGCTCATCTTCTTGCTGTCGCGCACGCCGCCGACGGTGACGCCGGGCGGGAAGATGACGGCGGCGGCCACCACCGGACCGGCAAGGCATCCGCGTCCGGCTTCATCCACACCGGCGAGGCGGCGATAGCCCTCGGCCCACAGCAGTTCTTCGGTCTCAAGCGTCGGCGGCATCAGGGGCGTGCGGACTCCGTATCTCGTGGCGCGTCTCAGGGGTTCTCCTGCTCTGAATATACGCCGCGGGCGCGAGGGTTCAACGTTTCACCGGCTCAACGCCCTGTGGTTCGTTGCGCCGTCGTCTCAGGGCCGGCCGGTCGGCGGGGGCGGACGCGCGGGGGAGGGTCTCGGTGAACAGCGTGCCGACGCCTCTCTTGCTCTCGACGGTGATCGCGCCGCCCATCAAATCGACGAGCTGTTTCGCGAGGGTGAGACCGGGCCCCGCGCCCTCGTGGGTGCGCGCATCCCCGAGGATTCCTGACGGAAAGCCTCGAAGACGTGCGGGAGAAAAGCGGCGGAGAAGCCCACGCCCGTATCGTGCACGTGGAGCCGGAGGCGGCGCTCATCGGCGTCGAACGTCTCCGGGTGAAGCTCGGTCTTTCCTTCTTCGATCTGTGCAAACGGAAGGATGGAATCGAGCATTTCGAGCAGGCGCTTGCCGTTGTCCTGAATGTCCGAGATGAGTTCGAGTTGTTCGGGGAGCGCGTTGTCCTAGAGCACCGAAGCGCCGACGAGGATCACCGAAAGCGGGGTGTGGATCTCGTGGCGCATGTTGGCAAGGCATCGCGGAGGTCCCGCACGTCTTTCTCCGTTTCGTCCGGAAGGAGTCTTACCGGGGGATCAGGCGGCTTCGTCGTATTGATCCGGGAGGTCGTTCTCATAGAGGACCACGTCGCCGGGGCGGAGGAGGGGCTTCAGGTAGTCGCGGGCCTCGAAGAGGGAGGCGACTACCTTCACGCGGTCGTCCGGGAAGCCGGCGGCGCGGAGGCCTTCGCGGATGGGGCGGGTCTGACGTTCGCCGACGAGGACGGCCAGATCGGCATGGCGCGCGATGTGTTCGCCAAAGGCGCGGTTCTCCGCCCACTGCCGCTCGCCCAGTTCGATCATGCCGGGGGTGACGATGATCCGGCGGCCGGTCTTGAAGCTGCCGAGGATCTCCACGGCGTTTCGCGCCCCTACGGGGTTCGAGTTGAACGCATCGTCGATAATGGTCACGGGGCCTTCGCGGCGGAGCTGAAGCCGGTGCGCGACCGGCTCGATGCGGGCGACGGCGTGGGCCATCTGCCGGAGCCGGAGCCCGAGCGCGCGCCCGACGGCCAGGCCGAGCAAGATGTTGAGGACGTTGTGCTTGCCGAGCAGTCGTGTGCGGATCGTCGCCTCGTTGCCCGTTTCGTCGCGCACGACGAACGTCGCGCCTTCGGGGCCGTACCGGACGTCGCGGGCGATGAGGTCGGCGTCGGCGCGGCCTTCAGCGGAGACGCGCCACACCCGTCCGCCGGCGTGCTCGGCCATCGCGGCCACGCGCGGGTCGTCCACGTTGAGCACCACCGGACTGCCCGTCTTCGCGCACGCAATCAACTCACGCTTCTCCCGCGCGATGTTCTCCACGCTGCCCATCGTCTCCAGGTGCGCCACCCCGACGGACGTGATCACGGCCGCGTCGGGCGCGGCGATGGCGCACAACTCCCGGATGTCGCCCGGATGCCGCATGCCGTATTCGAGCACGAGCACCTGATGTTCGGGACGAAGGCGGGTGTTCACCACGAGGCAGATGCCCATCGGCGTGTTGAACGAGCCCGGCGTGGCGAGCACGTGGAAGCGTTGCGAGAGGATCTCGGCCACGATGAACTTGACGCTCGTCTTGCCATACGACCCCGTGATGCCGACGATCGTGAGGTCGGGGCGGGCTGCGAGGCGGCGGCGGGCCTCGCGCTTGAAGCCGTTCTGCAGCGCGGTTTCGACGGGGCGCATGACGAAAGCGGCCAGGAGCACCCACAGCGGACCGCCGAGGTCGGCGACGAAGAGGCCCGCGAGGTACGGGAGAAAGCCTTCCGGTCCGTGCATACGCAGACCAAGCGCAAGCCCCGCGCCCACCGGCATCGCCGCGAAGACAACGGCGGCGGCGAGCAGGCGACGCATCCGGTTCGTGAAGACGAGGGGTTTCTTCACCCGCGCGCTCCGGTACAAGCGCGACGACGCAAACGCGACCGCCCATGCGGGGAGCACCAGGCACAGGGTCCAGAAAGGAGAAAAAAACCGGACTCCGAGGCCGCCGAGCGCCAGGAGCATGAGCCCCGCGAGGTGCGAGCGGCGAAAGATGACGCGGCCCTTCCGCGCGCGAAGCCACGCGACAAACTCGCCGGACTTGTAGCCTTCGAGTTGAAAGATGTGAAGGAAATACCTCAGCCTCCGCCAGATTCGCCAGCCGGCGAAAAGCGTTGCGAAGAGTGCGAGAACGTACAGAAGAGCCATGTGGGGAAGTCGGGTTCCGGCGTGAATGCGCCCCGGAAGGCGTGCGGGGATGAAAGCTTCAAATTAGGACAGCGCGCATCCGATCACGAATGTTCGAGAAAATAACGGGTGGCGGCGACGAACGTGTCGGGGTCGTCGAGGTAGCCGTAATGGCCTGCGCCTTCGAGCGTCACGAGGCCGGCGTCGGGGATCCGCGCCTCGAGGACGGCCATCTGTTCCCGGGAGACGGCCGTGTCGTGCTCGCCCCGGAAGAGAAGCGTCGGCGCGGTGATGCGGTGCACGCGGTCGTCGAGGTGGCACGTGACGGTCCGGACGAACGTCTCGCGCATGACGCCGTCGAGCGCGCGGTAGTCGGAGGAGCCGAGCGCTTTCCATACGAGCGAGTGCCGGAGCCAGTCGAGGCCATGTTCGGAGAGGGGGGTGGGGAGGAGCTCGAACGGCCGCTTGAGCGCTCTCGCGAGGTGTTTCCGGACGTGATACTTCCACGTGCGCCGGGGGGTGATGCCGGAAGGGCTGATGAGCACGAGCCGGCGGACGCGGTCGGCGGATTCCGGGTCGGAGGCGAGATAAAGCGCGATTCGCCCCCCGTTCGAGTGGCCGACGATGGTCACCGGAGCGCCGAAGGTTTCGTCGACGAGCGTGCGGACGAGAGCGGCGTGTTCGGGCACGCCCCAGGCTTCGGGCGGCGGCGGGGAAGCGCCGTGGCCGGGCAGGTCCACGTTGACCACGCGCCAGCGGTCGGAGAGCGCCTCCGCGATGGGACGCATCAGCGCGGCGCTCGAACCCCAGCCGTGGAGCAGGAGCACCGGTTCCCCGTCTTCGGGGCCGCTCGTCTCGCGGTGAAGCCGGTCATGGCCGAAGGCAGCGACGTCGGGCATACCGAAAGGATGGGTGTGGGTGGGAAAGGGTTGAAAAACGGCTCATAAGGCAAATGGGCCGTTCATGCGGCAGGGACGGAAACCATCCCGCCCGGCCGTCGTTCCAATAACTCAGAAATCGGCGCTTCTCTCCCGGCCGATATTCGATCGTTTGTCACAAAGTTCCCCCCGTGCCTCCCCCTCCCGGTGTGGAAGACAGACGAAGTGTTGGTCGTTCCCGAGTTCTTTTCGGAACCGATTTCAGGTTGGTCGAGCGTCGTTCTTGATGCTTTTCTTGCGTCACGGTAGTGGAGCGGGGATGCGGTTTTGGCGGGCGCACCTGATGGTCCGGTTGTCATCCCGAGAATGAAGAGACACCTGCGCATGCTCGGGCGCTCTGGAAGCGTTCCCGCGTCAGGGCACTGCTTGAGCAAAGTTTGCATGCTCGTCTGTGGGCGCGCGTGCAGGTCGTTCCCGAGCGGGCAGCGATTGCATCGAGGGGAGAGGGTCGGCAAACCGTGGTTGTGAACCGATCGGTTCCTTCAAAAACCAACCTCGCGAGATGCGGCACAGAAGCCGGGGCGAGCGTACGTGAGCGGCGCAGGGCGTGCTCTGAACAGAGGCGCCCGGTCGCAAGGAGGCATTCCCGGAGGCTCCGGGATTCACCCATTTGGCAGAACGAACATTCACCTTGACGTCCCTCCCGATCTGCGTCCTTGGACCCGTTCGGTGGCGTCGCAGCAAGCATTCTTTTCATTCATCACCGGAATCGTTCCGAGAGGCGGCTCAAGAGGCCGCTCGTCGACAGATGCGGAACAGTCGCCCGGTGTCCTCCCTCGCCCCTTTTCGACGGGGCGCGCCGTTTCGAAAGGCGCATCCGCCGGGGTGGGACAGGACGGTGGGCATACGGTAAACAAACATCCAGTACGGTTTTATGGCAGAGCAACCTTTCACTGGTCTCCTCGAAATGATTGGAGACAAAAAATTTGGTTTTATCCGCGAATTTCGTCACGACGTCCCGAAAGGGAAGAAGGACGCCTTCGTGCCGCCACCCTTGATTCGGAAGCACAATCTGCGCGATGGCGTCTTGCTCGAAGGCACGTTGCGTCCGGGACGCAAGGGCGATATGCAGGTGCATCGCGTGCACCGGGTCATGGGCCTTCCGCCCGAGACCTGGGCGAAGATGCGCAATTTCGATCAGGGGCAGATCGTGTATCCGAACGAGAAGCTGGAGATCGTCACCGCTCCGAACGACTGGACGATGCGGGTCATCGATCTGGCGGCTCCACTCGGGAAAGGGCAACGGGCGCTCATCGTGGCGCCGCCCCGGACGGGCAAGACGTACATTCTCAAGCAAATGGCCGCGGCGATGGCGCAGAACCACCCCGAGGTCGAACTGGTGGCCCTGCTGGTGGACGAACGTCCCGAGGAAGTGACGGACTTCAAACGTTCCACGCCCGCCACCATCTTCGCCTCTTCGAACGACCGCGAGGAGGACAACCACGTCCGCGTTTCCACCATCGCGCTCGAATATGCGAAGCGGCTCGTGGAGATGGGGCGCGACGTCGTGCTTCTGCTCGACTCGCTCACGCGCCTCGGGCGCACGTTCAACCTGTATTCCGAAGGCAGCGGACGCACCCTCTCCGGCGGTCTCGACGCGCGCGCCATGCAGATCCCCCGGCGCATCTTCGGGGCGGCCCGCAACATCGAGGGCGGCGGCTCGCTGACGATCATCGCTACGGCGCTCATCGAGACGGGCAGCCGCATGGACGAGGTCATCTTCGAGGAGTTCAAGGGCACCGGCAACGCCGAGATCGTGCTCGACCGTGAGATGGCGAACAAGCGCATCTTCCCGGCCGTCAACCTGCGCAAGAGCGGCACGCGGAACGAAGAACTGCTTCTCGGAGACAAGGTGCACCAGCACAATCGCCTCTTCCGCGCGCTCAACAGCCGCCCGCCCATCGAGGCGATGCAGGCCCTGTTGCGGCACCTCCAGAAAACGTCTTCGAACGACGAATTGCTCAACGAGCTGATCCCGGCGCTTTAGGAAGCATAGGCCCCGGCGCGGGTGAACATAACCCGTGAGGAAGCGTAGAGACCGGACGCTTCCGCGCGGCGTTCCACCGCTGCGGGCGGGCGCTTCCGTCTCATCAAAATAAGTGCGTGTACGTGGAACCCGACCCCCTTCCTTCCGAACGCCTGTTCCGGACCAACGGCGGCGGCTATGCCCGGTATCAAACGCCTCCGGTGAAAAAGCCCCGCGACCGGTACTGGCTGCACCTCCTGCTCTTCTTCCTGACCCTTGCGGCCACCGTGCAGGCGGGCGGAACGTGGGCCGGACGCACGCTCGTCTATGAGGAAGTGGGCCTCAGCGCTTTCATCCTCGACGGGCTTCGCTTCGCCGTTGCGCTGCTGCTCTTTCTCACGGTGCACGAGTTCGGACACTATTTTGCCGCGCGCCGTCACGGGGTGGACACGTCGCTGCCCTACTACATCCCTGCGCCGTTCATCGGCATTGGCACGTTCGGGGCCGTCATCCGCATCCGCGAGCCGATCCCGAGCACCCGCAAGCTCTTCGACATCGGCGCGGCGGGGCCGCTGGCCGGCTTCGTGGTGGCGCTCGGCATCCTCCTCTATGCCCTGGCGACACTCCCCCCGCCGGACTACATCTTTGACCTGGGCGGGCACGAAGGGCTCAAGGCATATATCCGGCAATACGGCACGTTCCCGGACCACATCCTGCCGGCGGATCCCGGCACGGAGGGATTGCGCCTGGTGGTGGGACAAACGCCGCTCTTCTGGTTCCTCTCACAGTTCTTCGCCAATGTCCCGCCGATGTACGAGCTGTACCACTATCCGGTGCTTTTTGCCGGTTGGCTCGGACTCTTCTTCACGGCGCTGAACCTGCTCCCCGTGGGTCAGCTCGACGGCGGGCACGTGCTCTATGCGCTCGTCGGGCCGAAGTGGCATAGCCGGTTGGCGCACGGCTTCTTCATGCTGTTGCTCGTCTCCGGGGCCATCGGCTTCATGAACACCGAGGACGCGCTTCTCGAAGGGCTCCACGGGTGGGGCGGCCCCGCGCTCACGTGGCTTCTCCTCTCGGCCATCCTCTTCGTGTACCTGAACCGCGTCTTCAAGGGCGAGCACCGCGTCATCGCGCCGGTGTTGCTGGGCATCATCCTGCTGGTCGCCCTGAGTCAGTGGGTCGGCCCGCCGATGCAACAGTTCGGCTATACCGGCTGGCTCGTCTTCTCCCTGTTGCTGGCCTTCCTGGTCCGCGTCGAACATCCGCCGGTGCTGTATGCCGAGCCGCTCACGCCGGGACGCCGCGTGCTCGGCTATCTGTGCATCGCCATCTTTTTCGGGTGCTTCAGCCTGACGCCGCTCTATTTCGTTTGAGCACCGTTGCTCCCGGAGCGGGAGCGCCTTAAGATTGCGGTTTGAGCGTCCGTTCACCTTTCACGGGAGGCAAACCCATGCACCCTGTCAAGAGAAATGACTTCGTTTCGGCGCTGGCGGCGCTGGCTTTCGTCGCGCTGTGCTCGCCCGGATGTATGGACAACGGTGGAGCGGAGGGGGATGACGCAGTGTTCACGGCGCGGTGGAACGAGACGCTCGTGATGCCGACGGGCATTCCGGCGGAAGAGCTTCCCGACCCGAACTCGGAGGGCGCGCGACTCGTGGCGAAGTATTGCTCACAATGTCACGGCATCCCTTCCCCGGCGCGCCACAGCGCCGAAGAGTGGGTTCCGACCTTCCGGCGCATGGTCCGGCGGATGGAGCACTCCTCGCGCATGGGGCGGATGATGGGACGGGGACGTTGGATGCACGGCCCGCGCGGGATGCACGGCGCCGCCGCGCCGACCGTCGCAGAGCAGCGGATCATGCTGGCTTATCTTCAGGCGAACGCGCTCCAACCGCTCGCCGAATTGCCGCCCGAGGCGGCAGAAGCCCCCGGGGCGGCGGCCTTCAGTGAGACCTGCGCCCGGTGTCACGCGCTCCCGAGTCCCGACCAGCATACCGCCGAGGAATGGCCCGCCGTCGTCGACCGGATGCGGCGGCACATGGAGGAGATGGATGTCTCCGATCCCGGCGACGAAACCATCGGGAAGATCATCGACTTCCTTCAAAACAACGCGCGGTAACGGCCGGACGAAAGCCCGTCGGGAGGTCGTATCCGAAGGGCACGAAAATGGGCCTGTTCGGGATCATCGGAAGGTGTATCTTCGTTCACGCTCCGCTTTTTCGCACGATCCGGCGCGCCGGCGTCCGGGAAAAGCTTTTTTCGAAACTTCTTCCAAACGAGCACGATATGGCCGTAGTTTGCTACTGACAACCCTTTTTGTTGACAGACTACGTGACTTCCGGCAGTCTCTGACGGTTTCGCTTCTCTTCACCTGTGCTCGTATTGATGCGTCTGCTTTTCGTCCTCGCCACGGCGGGGTTGTGCCTTCTCGGCGGCGTGCTCGCCGGGTGCGACAGCGCGCCCGGACCGCCCTCGCCCGACCAGCGCCCGCCCGTCCTCTTTGACTTCGACTTCTCCCCCCGAAGCGTGGTCTTCGAACAACTCCCGCCCGAGCAGGTCGCGGGCGATCTCGTGCGGGTGCCGCTCGAACTGAGCGTGGCCGCGCGCGACCTCGACGGCGACCTCGAGTCGGTGCGGTTCCTCGTGCAGCCCCCTTTCTCCAGCACGGAGACCGTGGCGGCGGGCGAGATGACGCCGGCGGGCGAGGGGCGCTTCACGGCGACGGCCACCGTCGAGATCCCGAAGAGCGACGTGGGCGTGTATTCCGTCATCGTCTTCGCCGTGGACCGGGCCGGGCAGATGAGCAATCAGGCGCGCGGGGCCTTCGCCTTCGAGGCCACGGGCGAGCCGCCCGTCATCGAGGACGTGGAACTGCCCGAACGCGTGACGCGCCCCGCTCCGGGCGAAGATCCGGTGCTCATCCCCATCGTCGCCACCGTCTCCGATCCCGACGGACTCGCCAACGTCGCGCGGGTGGAGATGGAGGTGGTCTCCGCCGGCATCGTCCTTCAACTGTGCGACGACGGCGGCGACGGCGCGTGCAACCCCGGCTTCGGCTCGAGCGGCGACGAGACGGCCGACGACGGACGCTTCACCCTCACCATTCAGCTCGACAGCTCGAACGCGCCCGGCGAGACGACCTTCGAGTTTCGCGCCATCGACCGCGCGGGCCTCGAAAGTGAAACGGTCACGCGCACGATCACCGTGGAATAAATGCCTCGATCTTTTCTCCCTTCGGCCCTGCTCCTTCTGACGCTCGCCGCGCCCCGCGCGCAGGCGCAGCTCTCCGATGCGCAGCGGGTGGCCGAGATGCTCCCGACCATCCTGAGCAACAGCGTGTCAAACCTCCATGCCGAGGGCGACACCCTGTGGGTAGGCCCTTTTCTGAATACGACCGACGACGACGGGCGGACGTGGCACGACGCGCCGACGGACTCGCTCTTCGGCACCCCGAACCGGGTCTTCTCCATCGACGTGGAGGGCGACGTCGTGTGGGTCGGCCTCGGTTTCAACGACAACTCCTCGGGCGACGCCGTGCAGTCGGCGGGCGGCTTCCTCGTCTCCACCGACGGCGGGCGCTCCTTCACGTACCGCTTCCCCCAGCTCGACGCCCCGACCGACACGCTCGAACAGTACGGCGTCTCGACGCTCGGCGCGCTCGCGGTCATCGTCCCCCAACAGAGCCCGCCCTTCGACATCGATTATGACCCGGTGCGCGACCAGGTGTGGGTGGCCGGGTGGGCCAGCGGCATCCGGCGCTCCGACGACGGCGGGCGCACGTGGCGCCGCGTCGTCCTTCCCCCCGACGATCTCGACGCCATCCGGCCCGACGTCGCCTACGACTTCGTCCTCGAACCCCAGCGCGGGGGGCGGGGCAACCTCAACCACATGGGCTTTGCGGTCCTCGTCGACGAGACGGGCACGGTGTGGGCCGGCACCCCGCGCGGCGTCAACCGCTCGACCGACGGCGGCGTGAGCTGGCAACGCTTCAGCGCCGAGGGCACGGCGAATTCGCTCACCGGAAGCTGGGTCGTCTCCATCGAAGAACAGCCGCTGGCGGGGCGCAACCCCGTGTGGATGGCTACCTGGAACGCGGGCGAGGTGGGCGAAAACCAGCAGTTCGGCGTCACGGTCACACGAGACGGGGGCGAGACGTTCGAACAAAAACTGGTGGGCGTGCGCGCCATCGACTTCGCCTTCCGGGGCGAGACGGTGTATGTGGCGGGACGCGAGGACGGCCTCTTCCTCTCCGAGGACGGCGGCGAGACCTGGGTGAGCGTCATCGACTTCCGCGACCGCGCCGACCCCGACCGCGTGCTGCGCCCCGGCGTGGACGTGCTCTCCGTGGCCACGACGCCCGGCGCGCTCTGGGTGGGGACGGACGACGGCCTCCTCAAAAGCACCGACGGCGGGGGCACCTGGACGGTCTTCCGCGTCGAGGTCCCGCTCAACCCCGAGACCCCCACCGCCGCCGTGCCCCGCGTCGAGACGTTCGCCTATCCGAATCCCTTCTCGCCCGCCGCCGACGCCTTCGTGCGCATCCGATACGAACTCCCCCGAGCCGCCGGCGTGGACGTCCGCATCTTCGATTTCGGTATGAACCTCGTCCGCGAACTTCACCGCGACGGGCAGGAAGCGGGCGTCCACGAAATCCGGTGGGACGGCGTGGACAAAGACGGCCTCCGCGTGGCGAACGGAGTGTATTTCTATACGCTAAAAGCCGGAGGGGAAACGTTTTCCGGGAAAATCCTCGTCGTCGAATAGCACACCGGGCCTCAGATGAGCGCCGTTATCCATAAAAGAACCTGTATGCGAAGGATCCGCATTTTGATCGTGCTCGGCGTGCTCGTATGGAGCGGGGCGGAGGCGCGTGCGCAGGCGGCGGGCGCTTTTGCCCGGCTCGGCTTTGGCGCGCGCGGCATCGCGATGGGCAATGCGCTCGTGGCCGACGGCTTCGGCGACGGAGGGCCGTATTACAACCCCGCCCTCGCGCCCTTCACCTCCCGGCAGAATCTCGAACTCTCCGCCGCGCTCATGCGCTTCGACCGCGAGCTTCAGTTCGTGCAATTCTCCGCGCCGCTTCGTCCCCGCGCCGGCATCGCCCTCGGGCTCATCCACGCCGGCGTCTCGAAGATCGACGGGCGCGACGGGAGCGGCTTTCACACCGAAGACCTTACCGTCGACGAGTTTGCCCTCTTCCTCGCCTTCGGCCTCCGGCTGAGCGATCGCGTCACCGGCGGCATCGGGCTGCAACTCTTTCGCACCGACCTCCTCGACGGCCTCGACCCGGTCAACAGCGTCGGCATCGATCTCGGGCTGACGGTTCGGGTGAGCGATGACCTTCGCCTCGGCTTCGTCGCCGACGACCTGCTGGCCCGATACTCCTTCGATACGTCCGGCCTTTTCGGAGAGGGGGGGAAGACGACCTCGGACCGCTTCCCGACGCGGCTCCGCTTCGGCGCGGCCTATCGTCTCCTCGACGGACGGCTGACGCTCACGGGCGAATACGAGGCGCGGCTCACACGCCGGGACCGGCGCACGAGGCGCGTGGAACTGTTTGGCGACGTGCCGCGCGAGGTGGTGGACACCGAGACGCTGACCCTTCAGGAGAACCGGCTGCGCTTCGGCGGCGAGTATCGTCTGGTCGAGGCGTTCGTCGTGCGCGGCGGGGTGGATCAACTCGGCTCCGGCGAGGTTGACGGTCTCAAGCCGACGGCCGGCTTCATGGTCGAGCAGCCGCTCGGCAACCTGCGCGTGCGCGCCGAATATGCCTTCGCGCTCGAACCGTTTGCCGTCGGCACGATGCACCTGTTGTCGCTCCGTATTTTCCTCTGACCCACCGGCCCGCCCCCACATCCTCATGAGATACCTCGTCCCGTTCCTCGCGCTCGCGTTCGCGCTGCCGCTCCAGGCGCAGGAGAGCGGTCTCGCTTTTCTCCGCATCGGCACGAACGCCGCCGCCCTCGCGATGGGGGACGCGCAGGTGGCCCACAGCCGCGACGCCTTCTCGACGTACTGGAACCCGGCAGGCCTCGCCGCGGCGTCGTCGAACACGGTGGCGTTGGCGCATCACCTCTGGGTCGGCGACGTGCGGACGTACGCGCTGGCCTCGCGCTTCCAGGCCGGCGCTTCCGGCGGGTTCGGGCTCTTTGTGACGGCTACCGGCAGCGGCGACCTCGAAGCCCGCGACGCGCCGGGCGAGGCGACGGGGCTTTTCGACGCCCAGTTCCTCACCGCCGGAGCCTCGTACGGACGGACGCTCGGACCCCTCCGTGCGGGCGCGACGCTCAAGTTCCTCACCGAACGCATCTTCACCGACCAGGCCTCCGGCGCCGCCGTCGATTTCGGCCTCCAGATCGATCTCATGCAGGACCTGCTTCAACTCGGCGCGGCGGTTCAGAACCTCGGCGAGATGAGCGAACTCAATGCGCAGGCGACCCGGCTGCCCCGGCTGCTCCGCGTCGGTGCGGCGTTCTTCCCCTTCCGCATCCTCACCTTCGACGACGACGCACCCGTGCTCAATACGTTCGTCACCGCCGAGGTCCTCCACAGCCTCACGGACGAGACCACGCAGTACCACTTCGGGCTTTCCGCCGAGGTGATGGAACTCGTGACCGTGCGTGCCGGATACATCACCAACGACGCCCTGCGCGACGTCTCCTTCGGCGGCGGGCTCCGGTATGGCGGCTTCATCTTCGACTATGCGCTGTTGCCTTTCGCCGAGGGCTTCGGCGGCACGGGGCACATCCTCACGCTGTCGTACGGCTGGTGAGCGCTCCGGCGCGTCAGGGGATCGGGCGGCGAGGTTTCGCTTTCCTCCCGAAGGCACTATCTTTCGCCCGAACGAAAGTCGCCCACCAACCCTGAAGACGCTCATGAAATCCCTTCTGTCTTTCCTCCTCCTCGCTCTCTTCGCCGGATGTGGAGGCGCTGAAAAACAACCCGCCGACGCCCCCGACGCCCGGCCCGATACCGAGAAGAACACCGTGTCCGAAGACGGGTGGACCGTCCTCTTCGACGGCTCGAACACCGATCACTGGCGCGGCTTCCGGAAGGATCACCTCCCCGATGCGTGGCGGATCGAGGAAGGCGCCCTCGCGTTCGTCCCCGACGGCGGCGAGCGCGGCGACATCATTACCCGCGACACGTTCGGCAACTTCGAACTGACCCTCGAATGGAAAATCTCCGAAGGGGGAAACAGCGGGATATTCTATAACGTCGTCGAGGCGGACCGGTATGACGCCGTGTGGCGCACCGGACCGGAGATGCAGGTGCTCGACGATGAGAAGCACCCCGACGGGAAAGACCCCAAACACCGCGCAGGCGCCTTGTACGACCTCATCGCGCCCCGCGTGGCTGCCGCGAAGCCCGTGGGAGCGTGGAATGCGGTCCGCATCGTGCTCAAAGACGGGCATCTCGAACACTGGCTCAACGGCGAGAAGGTGGTGGAAACGGAACTGTGGACGCCGGAATGGGACGCGCTCGTGGCCGGAAGCAAGTTCAAAGACATGCCCGACTTCGGGAAGGCGCGCAGCGGGCGCCTTGCCCTTCAGGATCACGGCAATCGGGTGTGGTACCGAAACATCCGGATACGTGAGCTTTAGCGTTAAACGTTTGTTCGCTAAAACGTTATGGCGTTTAGTCGCCCGGCGCCCCTCCAGCCGGACATCCCGCCCAATCGAAATGAGGTGATTCATGATGCGGTTTTTTTCTGTCGTCACGTTCTTTCTTTTCGTGGGTATGATCCCGGTTTTCGGGCAACAGTTCGGCGGGGCGGCAGCCGTCGGAGCGGAGGACGTTTTTGTGGGGGAGACGCGCAATCAGGCATGGCCGGGCATCGTGTACGTCTTCGGTCGCGACCCCGAAGGGGCGTGGGAGGAACGCGCGCGGCTGACGGCTTCCGATGCGGGCGGCGTGGCCGACGGATTCGGGCGCGCCATGTCCGTCGCGGGCGATCGCCTGCTGGTCGGGGCCAACCTCCGGGATGAGGAGACGGGTGCGGCGTACGTCTTCGAGCGCGGCGCGGACGGCGCCTGGCGCGAGACGGCGCGCCTCCGGGCAGGCTCCACGTCGGCGGGCGACCGCTTCGGCACGTCGGTGGCGCTCGTCGGCGACGCGGCCCTCGTCGCGGCGACGGGGCATGCGGGCGCCGGCGCGGTGTACGTCTTCGAGCGCGACGCCTCGGGCGTGTGGATCGAGACGGCCATGCTCGCCCCGAGCGACGGAGCCGACGGCGATCTCTTCGGCACGGGGCTGGCCTTCGACGGAGAAAAGGCGCTCGTCGGTGCGCCCGGCAAGCACGACGGCGCGGGCGCCGTGTACGCGTTCCGGCGCGTGGACGGGTGGACCGAGGCGGGGCGGCTGGAGGCTTCGGGGGCGACGGATGGGAGCCGCTTCGGCACGCGCATCGTCCTGCATGACGATGTCGCGCTCGTCGGCGCGCCGCGCGCCCGGGGCGACGTCGGCGCCGTGTACACGTTCGCGTATGACGCCGGGGAAAGGGTGTGGGCGCCCCGCGCCATGCTCGTGCCGTTCGACTCCGACCGGGGCCGTTTCGGCGCATCGCTCGCCTTCGATGGGCGGGAGGCATGGATCGGCGCGCCGCGCGGGACAGGCTTTCGGGGGGCGCTCTATCGTTTCCGCCACGCTCCTGACGGCGCGTGGCTCGGCGCGACGAAGACCGGAGACCCGTCGATGCCCCGACGCATGGGCTTCGCCGCCGCCGTCGCGCTCCGGGGCGAGATCGCCGTGGTGGGGCTTACGGGCGACGACTACGGCATGGGCTCCGCCCGTGTCTACACCCGCGACGGCGCGACGGGTGCGTGGACGCCGGAGGCGACTCTCCGGGGAGAGGTGCGGAACTTCGACGCCGTCACCGGAGGGCGCGTGAGGTGCGAGGAAGGGCAAGCCGCCGCCTTCGGGTGCAAAGACGTGGACCTGCTCTCGTTCCTCCCCGTGCAGGCCATCGGCGGCGGGCGCGGCGTACGGACGAACGACCTCTGGGGATGGACCGACCCCGAGACCGGCCGCGCGTACGCGCTCGTCGGCCTCACCGACGCCACGTCCTTCATCGACGTCACCGACCCGAACCATCCCCTCTACCTCGGCATCCTGCCCATGCACGAAGGCGCGCGGGGAAGCGTCTGGCGCGACGTCAAGGTGTACAAGGATCACGCATTCATCGTCTCCGACGGCGCCGGGCCGCACGGCATGCAGGTCTTCGATCTCACCCGGCTCCGCCACGTCGAGCGCCCGCCGGTCACCTTCACCGAGACGGCGCACTACGACAAGATCAACTCTGCGCACAACGTCGTCATCAACGAGGACACCGGCTTCGCGTACGTCGTCGGGGCGAGCATGGGCGGCGTGACGTGCGGCGGCGGTCTCCATATGGTCGACATCCGCGATCCCGAACATCCCGCCTTCGCCGGATGCTTCGCCGACCCTTCGACCGGACGGCGCGGCACCGGTTACACGCACGACGCGCAGTGTGTGGTCTATGCCGGGCCGGACGCCGAACACCGGGGGCGGGAGATCTGTTTCGGCTCGAACGAGACGGCCCTCTCCATCGCCGACGTGACCGACAAGGCGCACCCGGTCGTCCTCGCGAGGGCAACGTATCCGAAGGTCGCCTACACCCATCAGGGCTGGCTCACCGAAGATCAGCGCTACTTTTACATGAACGATGAGGGCGACGAAGCGCAGGGCCTCGTCGCGGGCACGCGCACGCTCATCTGGGACGTCTCCGACCTCGACGATCCGCAACTCGTCGCCGAGCACGTCGCCGATAACCGCGCCATCGATCACAACCTCTACGTACGGGGCCATCTGATGTATCAGTCGAACTACGTCTCCGGCCTCCGTATCCTCGACGTCACCGACCCCGAAAACCCCGTCGAGGTGGGGTATTTCGACACGGTTCCCTATGGCGAGGACTCGCCGAAGACGGGCGGCGGCTCGTGGAGCAATTATCCGTATTTCGAGAGCGGCATCATCGTCGTGACGAGCGGGCGCGAGGGGGTCTTCGTGCTCAAAAAGAAGGACGTGGGCATCTGAGGACGGCGTCCGGACCCGAAGCAGCGCCCGGTGCTCCGTCGAAGTTCAATGGAGGGTTCTTTATGCATGACCGGGTGGCGCTTTTGCGGAACTTCTTCGAACGGGTCTGGAACACCGGCGACCCCGATGCGGTCGAGCGTTTCGTTGCGTCGGCCTATACCATCCACAGTGATCCGGGGGATCCCTGGGACGGGCAAACGCTGGACCTCGACGGTTTTCGTCACCGCCTGAGCGTCTCGCGGAGTGCGTTTCCGGATCTCACGTTCACGCTCGGAGAGATGGTATCCGAGGGCGACCGCGTGGCGGTGAGCTGGCGCATGCGGGGCACGCACGCCGGCCCGCTCGGGCCGATCCCGGTCACGGGACGAAAGATTGACGTGGCGGGCCTGACGATCTATTCGTTCGACGGCGACAGGGTGTCCGGACACTGGCAGGTCGTGGATCGGCTCGCTGTGCTCAGGCAACTCGGCCTCCCGGGAGACGGGTGACGTCCGGTGCGAACGGATCCTTGCGGTTCGAGGCAGATGCTCCCGCGCGCGATGAGGGGGGGCGGAGTGGTCCCGTCATAGGCAGGTAGAATCGGGGGGCGGCTTATCTTTCCCGGGCGTCGAGGAGCGGGGTGAGGAGAGCGTCGGCGCGGGCCGGCTCGTCGTACAGGTCGCGGCCGGCCTCCAGGCGGTATGTCTTCACCTGAAGCGCGAGCGTTCGGAGCGTGGCGAGGTGGCGGTCGGCGAGGCGCGTGTCCCGGGCGAGGAAGGTAGTCTGCCCGAGCATGTGGAGGAGGGCGGCGGAGGCCGGAAGCGGCGAGAGTTCGCTCACCGTCCGGTCGGCAATCTCGGGGATGACGAGCGCGCGCGGCACGACGCGGGGCGTGTACTGGCCGGGAAAGAGCGCGTCCACGTCGAGGTGATGCTTGTCGGTGAACGTCTCGGAGGCCGACGCGCGGGCGGCGAGGTCGGGGAAGCGTTCGAGCGCGTCGGGGATGAGGCGGAAGTGGCGGCCCATGCCGAGGGCTTCGACGACGCCGTCACGTTCCCGAAGCAGGAGAATGTCATCGGAGAGATAGCCCCATCCTTCATGCACGAGACTCATGGCGAGGGTCGATTTGCCGCTGCCGCTTCGTGCGGAGAGGAGCAGGCCCGCGTCGCCGCGCACGAGGCAGGCGGCGTGGAGGAGGTACAGGCCGTGCGGGCGGAGGAGCGCGAGCAGACTGAGGATGAGGAAGTCGAAAAGGAGCCCCCGGCGCGTCTCTTCGTCCGTGAGGTTCGGGTCGATTCGGGCGGCGGCCGTCCCCGCGCGGGGATCGAGCGCGGCCACGGACGCGCCGTATCGGAGCAAGAGGCGTTCCCCGGCTTCGAACGCTTCCACCCCGCGCTCGTGCTTGCCGAGGGCCACGGCGTCTCCAGGGATCGTCTCCGCGCCGGACTCGAAGGCCAGACGGACGTCCGGCGGATCCTCGCCGGCGACGGGCACGGCGCGGAGCGCGCGCAGGAAAACGTCGAGCAGTGCCCCCATCGCAGGGGCGGCGCGCAGGTCGAGGCGCAGCCCGTGGAGGTCGTAGGCGCGGTGGTAAGCGGGAGAGGCGGGGGTCACGCGGTCGGTTCGGGATAGGCGAAGAAGGTGGCGTAGGCGTCATGGACGGGCGTCAGCCCCGGCACCGGCTCGCCGTCGATGAGAACCCACGCGTGTCCGTCGAGGCCATCCTCCCCCTTGCGCGCGCCGATGAAAATGCGGGTGGAATGGCCCCATTTTCGACAAAAATGGAAGAGGATGAGCGAATACGGCAGGCAATAGTCCTTCCGGTGCGTTCGACGAAGCAGGCCTTTGACGATGCGGTTCAGCCGGCGCCAGTCGCCGCCGCCGCCGGGACGCGGGCGGGCGTCGAAGAGCCTGACGAGGGTGGGGACGGAGAGGCGGTGCTTGATGACCGGAACCACTACGAGCATGCCGGTGACCTGCGCGGCCCACCACAGGTCGCGCAGACGGAAACCATCCATCTCCGCGCGCCATTGTCGGATCTTTTCGAACACGCGTGTGCCCCGGTTATTTCATGAGGACCATCATCCGGCTCTTCGTGAAACCGCCGGCCTCCATTCGATAGAGATAGACGCCGCTGGCGGCGGGCTCGCCCGCATCGCTCGTCCCGTCCCACACGACGGCATGGGCGCCGGAGGCCCGGAAGCCGTCGACGAGGGTGCGCACGGTGCGTCCGAGGAGGTCGTACACCGCCAGCCGAACGGGGCCGGGACGCCTCATGTCAAAAGGGATCTCCGTCGTGAGATGGAACGGGTTCGGGTAGTTCTGCCGGAGCGTGAACGGCCGCGGCACGGCCGGGTCCGGTTCCGTGGCGACGAACACCGGCGTGAGCACCTCGCCGGTCTCGACGTCGACGAAGACCGTGAACTCGTCAAAGCCCGCCAGCGGGGGCTGGAACGTCACCGACCAGAACACCTCGCCGGGGGGCGGGCGAAAGTCGAGCTCGAGGTCGCCCGCCATCATGACCACGGGCACGAAGAGGGAGTCGGCAAACTGCGCGCGGTAGTCGCTTCCGCCGTTGTTCCAGGCGATCTGGAAGGCCGTCTCGCTGTCGATCATCGTCTCGGGGATGGGCGCTTGCTGCCGCATGCGATCTGTCACCACCAGCGGGTCGCCGATGTCGTTGGTGGGGTTGGGGTCGAGGAGGACGTTAACCGGGTCGATGTTGACGTACGTGAGGGTGTCGCGGGAGGGAGAATAGAAGACGAAGAGCCAGAGTTCGGACGCGCCGCCGTCGGCGTTGTCGCGTCCGATGATCTCGATGAGGCGCTGGTCGTCGGCGACGCGGGCGGCCCGCTCCCGCGCGACGGGCGCGAGGGGGCCGGTGGGCGCGGGTTCGAGAGCGAAGAGGCCGACCTCCAGCCCGGACACGTCTCCGCCGCTGATCGTGACGGGGTCGGGGTCGAAGTCGCCGTCGGCGTCGTAGAAGCCATAGGCCCCGATCACGTCGCCGAGGCTGTCCGCCCAGTTGACCGCGATGGGCCAGTACGAGCCGTCGCGGACGTGTTCGAAGGTGAAAGAGCCGTCCTCGGCGATGGGCGCGGCGGCGTGGATGCGCCACTCCCGATCGCTGAGTTCATAGCTTTTGAGGAGGAGAAGCACCGTCCGGTCTCGGACGAGGTTTGCCTCGGGGTTGGCGATGCGCGTCTGATAGAGCCGGTCGGCTGCCGGACGAGACGTTTTGCCGGTCACGCGCGGCGCGGCGCCGGCGGCAATGGCCCGTTCGAGCGTCTCCCGCTGGGCGAGGAGCACCTCGCGGAGGATCGTCTGCAGCCGCGCCCGCTTTGCCGAGGCGCCGGTGGTGAAGCGCTCCCTGAAATCGGCGCTCCCGCTGACGACGTTCGTTCCCATCTCCGCCGCCGTCGAATAGTTGAGCGTGAAGGGGCGCGCCATCGTGCTTCCGTCGTCGGCTTCGAGCCCGTACGCGAAGAAAGAGAAGTCGGTGTTCGGGGTGTGCTTGAGGGTGAAAAAAACGACCGTGAGCTCCCCCTCGTCGCCGAGGTCGTGTCCGAAAACCGAAAGCGTGGTCGAATCGGTGGGCGACCAGGTGAAGCGGGTGGAGAAGATGGAGCCAAAGGCGGGGAGCGGCTTGCTCAGGTTGAAGATCACCTTTTTGTCGAGCGGTACGCCGGCTTCGCCCTCTGCCGGGTCGGTTGAGACGATCTCCAGGCTTTGCGCCCGAGCCGCCCCGAGGAGGAAGATGAAGAGGAAGCCGAAGAGGGTAGCGCTTTTTAGCATCATCATCTCGATCCGTGGGTGAGCAGAGGGGCCGACCTGTTGCGGCAGGCACTATCGGTGGAACAGACGGGGCTCGTCCTTTCTCGTGCGCGGGAGGGAAGGCGGGCTTCGAGGTTAGGTTCGTCCGTAAGTGAGTCGCGCTTAATATAAATCTTCGAACGGGTGTGGGGAGGCGAACGAATCTTTAGAAACGAGAACTGCGCGAGGGTTCCCCCTTTCTTCCGGAGGTGAGCGACGCGCTTCCCGAACGGAGGACAAAGACGAAAGGGCCGTCTCCCATGTGGGGACGGCCCTTTGAACTGCAGGGAGGAGGCGTCGGCGCATCATGCCTGCGGCGTTATTTTTTGTCCCAGAGATTGATGGAGCCGGCCTGGATGGAAAGCGTGCCATGCGTTTTGAGCATCGGCGGCACAAAAGGCTTGCGCGTTGTCGGATGCGCACGATCGGTGTGGACCATCCGGGTTTGAGCCGAGGTGTGGTTCTCAAGGGGGTTATTTTTCGAAGGTAGACGCATGATAGTAGGTATCTTAATAGGAAAGGGGTGCGGGAAGAAGCGCTATTTGATCATCATCATGCGCCGTGTTTGCGCCGTCGCGCCGGTTTCCAGGCGGTAGAAGTAGATGCCGCTCGGCACGGGGCTTCCCCCGGCGTTGCGACCGTTCCAGGATGCCTGATGCCGTCCCGCCGGCAGGGAGCCCTGCACGAGCGTTTGCACCTCGCGACCCAGCAGGTCGAGCACGACCAGGCGAACCTGAGCGGATTCGGCGAGCTCGAAGGGGATCGTCGTGGTCGGGTTGAAGGGGTTCGGGTAATTCTGCTCCAGCCGGAAGGCGTTCGGGAGCGCAGAACCCTCGGCGTCTTCGATGCTCGTCGCCGAGGCGACAGCGTGGAGCGACATCTGCGGATCGACACGCAACGTTTTGTCGCAGCAGTCGGTGAGTTCGATGAAGAAGCTCGACCCGCCCATCTCGGGTGCGCCGATCACGATTTGCACCTCGGTCGGAGCGAACTCGTTGCTTCCGGCGAACTCGAACTCGTCGTACCCGTCATTCTCGGTTCCGTCCGTGAAGCCGATGCCCACGAACCCGTCGGGGCCGACGAGGCTGACGCCATTCTCGTCACGCACGTCCACCAGCACGATGTTCGATGAGGGATCGACCAGTTCGATGTCCTTCAGGCCATTCGGCGCGAGGACCGTGAGCGTACCTTGCCCGGTGGTCGTGTCGACTTCGACGTTGCCGTCCCACGAGGGCGCCTCGTCGTCGGCGCAGATTTTCTCCGCCGTAAAGAGCCAGTCCGACGTGTCGGGGCGTTTGAAGTCGGTGCAGGACGCGCCTTCGCAGTACTTGAGCCAGCCCCAGCCGGAGATGCCGTCGAAGCCGCGGTGGCCGGCGTCATTGTTCTTGTCGCCGAGGCGGAAGGTGTACGGCCAGGATCCGTCGTAGTCAATCAGATTGTAAACGGTGCCGGCAATGACGGTCCCGGAAGTGGTGGAGAACTGGGGCACGATGGTTCCGCTGCCGTTGTTCGGCGAGGCCGGCGGAACGATCAGGTCGTCGTCTCCACTGGCCGTGGTGGCATTGACGAACGTGAAGTTGAGCGTCCAAAGGCCCGACTCGTTGGGATCATAGTCCGATCCCCGGTCCCTGCCGCCGAAGACCGTGCCGGAGATCGTCACGGTGGAGCCGTCGACGACCATTTCGACGTCGGCATCGGGATGCTCGCAGTCGAACGTGATCGTGGAAAAATTACCGAAGAGCTTGTCGAGGCGGAGGCAATACGTCGGGGGACGGGCATTGCCGTCCGGATGGTTATTGATTCGGTACGTGCCGTCGGGGACGCGTGGGGACCCGAGAAATGCCGGCGAGAACAACACATCGGAGGTGATCGTCGTCGCCTGGGCCGTGGGGCTTTCCCGGTCCGTAAAGTTGAAATACAGGACCAGTACGAGACCGATGGCGACAAGTCCGAGAATTCGCAGTGGCAATTTCATAAGAGTTATTTTTTTCTTTTGGCAGATTCTTGCGGGGCGAAGCTTTGCGAGCCTGGTGAGTGTGGGGGACGCGGCTCTGGGACAACGGGGGTCAGGGGCAGGCGGCGCGCCGGGATGAAGCGTGATTTTTACGGCACGACGCCTGTTTCCTTCTCAGGTGATTTAATGCTTCAAAAACCCCCTTAAGGTTATAACTGTTCGGATTCAGTTTCCTGGCCCACTGTCTTAACAGTCCTTCTTAGCACTTTTTTCCGGTATTCACTGGCCGTCTGTCCCGTATAGCGTTTGAAGGCTCTTGCGAACGATTCCGGATAGGTATAACCGACGGACCATGCAATTTGGAGGATGCTCAGGTGTTCATGGTGAAGCAATCGCTTGGCGGCCTCCATGCGTCCCATCTCGATATAGCGGCGCATCCCGACGCCCACGTGATACTTGAACCGGCTGGATATATTGTGATTGTTTAGATCACAGTGTATGCAAACCGTGGTGGCGTCGAGCGTCTCGTCATACAGATGATGATGGATATAGTCCAGCGCCTTGAGCACGGACGGGGGCGCGCCTTCGGGAGCTCTGGTCTGCTTCAGTTCCTCGGTGACCCGGAGGAGCTCATGCTGAAGCGCATTCATTCCGTTTGCTTCCATTCTGGTTTTCGGAGGCATAGGCTAGAGATACGGTAAAGGTACGTCAGGCGTCAACCGGTGTGAAAGGGGACTTTCACCGTTCTTGTCGCCTGAGTCCCTCGAACGAGTCGGGAGATCTACAACGAGTATGCCAGAACTTATCCCTGGCGCGTGAGGTCTGTAAAGTGTACAAATATGTTCTCGAGGGTTTCAATATGAAACCAGACAAGAGACAGTTTCAGGGAGGACGTTCGCTTTTGAGACGATTCTTTTCGGGGTGAGGGCCCGATCGCCGGGGGGATCAGAAATCCGCAGAAACAAAAAAGCCGTCCCGTTTATATGGTTGAAAACGTAAAGGATGCGTTTATTCGCAATCGAAGCCTTTGAAAAGACGTGCCCCTTTCTTGAGGCAAGGGGGGACGTATCGTGGGTCGTCTCCCGTTTCGTCGATGTGCGAAAGGCCTGATCGCAAGCTTCGGCATGGCCTTTGTCATCATAGGAGGCGACACCTGAAAATCGTGAAGTTTCAAACCTGATGCCGACATGAACTACCGCTCCACCCCCGACGTGTCTTTCTCTTTGCTGAACGAAGAGGAAGCCGTCCTGCTCGATTTGAAGACGCGCCGGTACTACTCGTTGAACGAGACGGGAGCGACGATCTGGCAGGGGCTGCAAGCAGGGCATGACGTCAGTCGAATCGCGGATGCACTCGTTGAGGCTTTCGAAGTAGACCGTGAAGCGGCTCTGCAACATGTCCGGTCTTTTCTGGACCGTCTGGCTGAAGACGGCCTGGTTCAGAAAAGCTGAGCCGTGAAGCGGTTGAGCGCATACGATCTGGGGGGCGCTCGTGGTTGTAAATATTGCCGGTCGGCCCAACAAAAAACAATGGACGGGTGCGAATGTTACTTTTAAGGCACAGGGGGAGAAAAGGAGGTTGCGAATCACGGGAATGGGATCGTTGCGGTGTTCCGCGAAACACGAGGTGCGTTGGTTTGAGCGTCGTGCGCGAGCTGGATCGTCTCTTTACTCCGGCGCGACTTTATTCGGGTTCATTACGCCGTCCAGTAAGGGCAGGATGCTCGTGGGCTGGTGGAAGGCGGCTTTCCGGCGCCCGCCGTGATCTTTTTATGGGGAGGTTCGTAAAACCGGCTCCTGGGCCGTACGAACTTGTTTGTGCTTCCACAAAGGTGAAAGCAAATCGATAATTTCTAGAAAAGTTCTACGCTACCTATGTCTTTTGATCATCTCAATCGAGGTTCTGTCATGCCCGAGAATCGCGGCGCACGTGACATGGCTGAGACGCCTCATTACGAAGTTGCGCACTATCCGAGCGGGCGTGAACAGGTCGAGCAGGTGCTGGATTTGTTGTATCGGAGGCGTTGGATCATCCTTCTGACGTTTCTGATCGTGGCCGGGTCTGTGGCCGTGTATACCTATACGCTGAAGCCCGAATACGAAGCGTACAGTTATGTGATGCTGGATCTTCAAAATCGGAGAGCGGACCCTACGCCCTCGCCGACCGGGAACGGCGACAACCTCTTCGCCACGAACAATCGGACCCTCGCCGGTGAGATTCAGCTGCTCTATCTTTCGGACCAGCTGTATCGCCGCGTCAATTCGCGTTTTCGGCAGATGCAAAACGGCAGTTCCGGGCAAGCGATCTCGCCGATTCAGGGATACCCCAAATTTGAGCCGGAAGGGAAGCAGGGCAACAATATCATTCGGATCATCGGGGTGAGCGATTCTCCGCATGAAGCCGCCTTGATCGCGAACCTGTATGCACAGGAGTACGTGCATCTGACGAAGGAGGCCAGTCGAACGCATATCACGGCGGCGCGTGAGTTGCTGGAAGAGCAGGAACAGCGGCGTCAGGAAGAGCTGCGCCAGGCCGAAGAACAGGTGCAAGCCTACCTGAGCCGTGAAGGCGCCGTGGGCCTTGATCAGGAAGGCTCTTATCTGGTCCAGAAGATTGCGGAGCTTGAGGCGCAGCGGGATGAGGCGAGAATCGACTTGCAGACGCGCCGGGCCTCTTTGCAAGCCCTCGAACAGGAGATCGAACGCGTGAATCCGCGTCTGGCCGAACGGATTTCCTCGAATGTAGAACAGCAGATCAAGACGCTGCAGGCGCAGATTGCGCAGAAAGAAATCGACAAGCAGCAAATTCTTCTGCGCAATCCCAATCTGGCGGAGGACGCGCCGGAACTGGCAAGCCTCAACCGGGAGATTCAGCAGTTGCAGGACGTGGTGGATCAGCTCTCGAAGCAGTACGTGGATGAGGTGACGGAAGCGGGCGGCATGACGGGCAATGAGACGGGGTTCGCCTACGTAGCCAATCTCCGCCAGCAGATTGCACAGGAACGCATCAGCATCAGCGGATTGGAGATGAAGATCTCCGTTATCGATCGGCGTCTGCGCGACTATCAAGGAGAGTTGAGAACGATCCCGGAGCAGTCGATGGAACTGGCCCGACTGGAACGGCTGCGGCAGTATGCCGAGCGCATGTACCAGTCGGTCGTCGAACGGCTGCAGGACGTGCGCATCACGGAAGAGTCGGAGCCCGGCTATGCGCGCGTGCTTCGGGAAGCCGTCGAGCCGCAGGAGCCGGTGCGCCCCGACAAAAAGAAGTATCTGGTCCTGGGCATCTTTTTCGGGCTTATGCTTGGCCTCGGGATGGCCATGGTCCGGGACAAGCTGGACAACCGCTTCTACAAGCCGGAACAGTTGCGTGCACGGGGACTTTCGGTGCTCGGCACCATTCCAAACCTGAAGCCGCTCATCAAACAAGAGCATGGCAACCGGCCCGTGATCGAGCACGATGGACAGCGAATCTCGACGAGCCTCGTGACGTTGCTCAACCCGATGTCGCCCGTGGTGGAGTCCTACCGTCACTTGCGCACCAACATCCAGTTCAGCCGCCCCGACCGGGTGGTGGAGACCATCCTTGTCACCAGTTCCAGCATCGAGGAAGGCAAGTCGACCACGGCGGCCAACCTCGCCGTGGTGATGGCGGAAGCGGGACGGCGCACCGTATTGGTGGATGCCGACCTCCGCCGCCCGCGCGCCCACGAGATTCTGGGGCGCGATCTCGAACCCGGCCTGGTGCAGTTCCTGCTCCGGACGCCGCGCTTCGAGGAGGAAATGGTCAAGACCGACATCGACAACCTGTACATGATTCCCGCCGGCAAGGTCGTCGCTCGTTCGTCGGAGCTCTTCGCCACCAAACGCATGCGCGACTTCCTCGAAACGTTGCGTGCGCGCTTCGACGTCATTATCATCGATACGCCGCCGGTGCGGGTGGCCACCGACGCGGTGCTGCTCGCAACCCAGTGTGACCTGGCGCTGGTCGTGGTGCGGGCCGGACAGACGAAGGAAGGAGAACTCGACTATACGCTGGAAGCACTCGGTGGAGTTGGCGCGCCGGTCCTCGGAGCCGTCTTCAACGGTTTCGATGTCTCCATGGCCTACGGGCACAAATACCGGTTCAGGCATTACGACCGGTACGCACAGTACACCAAAAAATACGGGTACTACGGATACCACCGAAAAGTCGATGCCCTGGAGGACGACGCTTCGGTTTGACGGGGTTGCCTCCTCACGGCGCGAGCGTTCGGCGCTCGCACCGCTCGTTGCCCGGAGGTTCATGCGTTTCACATTTCCAGCGTTCCTCACCCATGAAGCATATTTGCTCCCTCGCGTGTTTCCTCATGCTGATCGGTTCCCTGGCATGGCCCACGCAAGCCCAGGAATTTGGGCGCGTCAATAAGATACAGGCCGACGGCACCGCCTATCACGTTTTCGCTCAGGCCGGGGAGGCGACGATTCAGGTGCTGGTGCTCGGCGCCGTCAATGCCGGAATCTACGAGGTGCGTGAGGGCACGGACCTCGAAGAATTGATCGCGCTCACCGGCACGTCGATGACGCCGGGGGGGGCCGGCGAGTCGGTCAAGTATACGGTCCGGCTCTTTCGAGACGTGGACGGGCAGCGCAAACTCCTCTATGAATCGCCGCTGGAGCAGATGCTCGTCTCCTCGGCGGAATATCCCGATCTACTGGAAGGCGATGTGCTGATGGTGGAAGGGGTCTCGAAAGCCCGCTTCGGGTGGCGCGATGCCCTGGCGCTCGTCACGAGCCTGACCTCGGTCGCATTGCTGATCGACCGTTTGAGCCAATAAGCAGTATCTCCGGGCTTCGGTCGAAGCCGTGGACTCGTTTCGATGCGTCGGTTTCTGGATGGCAAGGATTCCCGGGAGCGGCTTCGAAAATGGATGGGTCGAGGGTGGTTGGAGTATGGATGGAAGCGGCACAATGCTTGTCGGGCAGGTGAAAAGTATATGCGTGACGGCGCAGGGCGCTTTAGATTATCCCGGCGCTAACGATACGAAGGAAGGGAACGACCTGCACCTGAGGCGTTCCACTACTGTTTGAAGAGAGACTCCCGAGAGCCGATGCGTCGTAGACCTTGCCCGCTCGCCTTGCCGGTTTCGGTAAGAGATTCCGGTGGTGCGCGGCGGATCGCGTCCGAAAGGCGGAGTCGCTCGCACCATCCGAGCCCCTGCGACGGGGACACATAAAGGTGGTTTGAAACGGGGCGCTGTTTCAAACCGCCTTTTTCTGAGCATAAGCACGGGTAGGTTACGGCATGTAACTGACGGGGCGGAGCCGTGCCCGGCCCGCACGCATTCAGGCTACGGCGGCGCACGCGAAGCAAAACATTTATATGGAACGAGTCATTCTGGTCACGGGCGGAGCGGGCTTTATCGGCTCGGCATTGATCCGGCATCTGATGCGCCGGACGACGCACCGTGTGGTCAACGTGGATAAGCTGACGTACGCCGGCAACCTGAGCACCCTCGCCGAAGTCAGTGATGATCCGCGGTATCACTTCGAACATGCCGATGTGGCCGACGCCGCGACGATGGCGCGCATCTTCGAGACCCACCGGCCCGACGTCGTTATGCATCTGGCCGCCGAATCCCACGTCGATCGATCCATCGAAGGGCCGGCGGCGTTCATCGAGACGAACATCGTGGGGACGTACACGTTGCTCGAAGCGGCGCGCCGACACTGGGAGCGTCTCGATCCCGAGGCGCGGGACGCGTTCCGCTTCCTTCACGTCTCGACCGACGAGGTGTACGGGACGCTCGGCGCCGAGGGCCTTTTCACCGAGGAAACGCCGTATCGCCCGAATTCACCGTACTCGGCGAGCAAGGCATCGTCCGATCACCTGGTGCGCGCGTGGTTTCACACGTACGGCTTGCCGGTGCTCATCACCAACTGCTCGAACAACTACGGCCCCTATCAATATCCGGAAAAGCTGATCCCGGTCGTCTTGCTTCATGCCCTGCAGGGCAAGCCCATCCCGGTCTACGGGCGCGGGGAAAACGTGCGGGACTGGCTCTACGTTTATGACCACGTCGATGCGCTCTGGACGGTCGCGCAACGGGGTGCGGTGGGGGAGACGTACAACGTCGGCGGGCGGAGCGAGCGGACAAACATCGAGGTTGTCCGGGCCATATGCGCCCTGATGGATGAACTCGTGCCGGAACCCGCCGTCGAAGATCACGCGTCGCTCATCACGTTCGTGGAAGACCGCCCCGGTCATGATTTCCGTTATGCCATCGATCCGGCGAAGATCGAAAACGAGCTGGCATGGCGCCCGGCGGAAACGTTCGAGAGCGGCCTGCGGAAGACAGTGCAGTGGTATCTGTCCCATCTCGACTGGTGTCGCGACGTAACCGAGGGCAAGCATGACCTCCGTCGCCTGGGGTTGACCGCTGCCCGTGCCGCTTCCTGAAGAAGCCGGATCACCGATTTCATCCCCGAATATGCTCGAACGCCTTCATCTCATACGCTCCCTTTTCAGCCGGGAGGACAAGCTCAAATACATAGGCTTGCTCGCCCTGATGATTCTCGGCGCTTTTCTGGACGTCGTCGGCATTGGCGCGGTGCCCGCCTTCGTAGCGACGCTGGCCGTGCCGGAGAAGGTGATGGCGATCCCGGCGGCGGCGGCCGTGCTCGAGGCGCTGAACATCACGACGGGGCGGGACCTCGTCGTATGGGGCGCCGTGTTTCTCATCGGGGTTTTCCTCTTCAAAAATATCTACATCTTCGGCGTCTACTACCTTCAGGTGCAGATCACCGAGTTTCACCGGGTGCGCCTGGCCGACCGGCTTTTCAAGGCCTATCTGGAGGCGCCGTGGGAGTTCCACCTGGCCCGCAATACCGCCGAACTGCTCCGGAACGTCACGCATGAGACGAAGGAGATCATGACCGGCGTCATCAACCCGCTACTGTCCCTGACGATGGCGAGTATGATGACGCTTTTCACGGTGGTGCTTCTGCTCCTGACGACGCCCGGCATCGCAGTGGTCGGCATCGTGCTGGTGGGAGGGGCTAGCTGGGGCTTTCTTCGCATCTTCAAGAGCCGGCTGGACCACTACGGGCAGGAGGCCAAGCGCGAACGGCGGGATATGATCAAAGCCGTCACGCAGGCGCTGGCCGCGCTCGTCGACATGCGCGTGATGGGGCGTGAAGGGTTCTTCCGGGATGTGTTTCACCGGAGCGTGTCGAACTTTGCCGAGGTCATGCGCCTGAACCAGGTCATCCGACGGATCTCGCCGAACGTGCTCGAGATGGTGGCCGTCACGGGATTGCTCGGCATCGTGCTCGTGCTCGTCTTCATTGGCAAAGACGCCGCCTCGCTGGTGCCGATGCTGGCCCTCTACGGCGCGGCCATCGTGCGCCTGCGCCAGTCCGTCGGGCAGATGGTGGGGAGCATCAGCCAGATCCAGTTCAGCGGCGCCGCCATCCCCGCCGTGGTCGATGACCTGAAACGGCTGGAGCCGCCCGCCTGGCGAAAGAATCGACCCGAGCCGGAGCGCCCGCCGATCCCATTCGAGCACGAAATTCGGTTGGAAAACGTCACCTATACCTATCCCGAAGCCGAACGACCGGCCCTCGAAGGCATCGACCTGACCATTCGCAAAGGCGAATCCGTAGCTTTCGTCGGGGCGACCGGCTCCGGAAAATCCACCCTGGTCAACGTCATCCTGGGTCTGCTGAAGCCGCAGGAAGGCAGGATCATGGTCGACGGCGTGGACATCCACGCGAACCTGCGCGGCTGGCTCGATCACGTCGGGTACATCCCGCAGACCATCGTATTGCTCGACGACACCCTTCGCCGGAACATCGCCTTCGGGATGGCTGATGCGGAGATCGACGAGCAGCGGGTGTGGACGTCCGTGCGCGCGGCCCAGCTCGAAGCATTCATCCGCGAGTTGCCCGAAGGCCTGGACACCGTCGTGGGCGAACGCGGGGTGCGGCTCTCGGGCGGACAGCGCCAGCGCGTCGGACTCGCGCGCGCCCTCTATCACAACCCCGAGGTGCTGGTGATGGACGAGGCGACGTCCGCCCTCGACAACCGCACGGAGAGCCTGGTCATGGAGGCCCTCGAAGCCCTTAAGGAAGGACGCACGTTCCTTATGATCGCCCACCGACTCACGACCGTGCAGCGGTGCGACCGTCTCTATTTCCTCAAGGACGGGCGCATCGAAGCCGCAGGCACGTTCGACGAACTGTCCCGGCGGCACGCAGACTTTCAGCAGATGGCCGAGGTGGCGTGATGCGCTTGCTCGCATGGGGTGGGGGATCGTACGGACCGTTTCGGCCTCAAAAAGCCCCTCCCCACGCGAAGGGGAGGTGTCGCGGAGCGACGGAGGGGTAGCGCAGGGGCCACGCGGGAGGAGCAGTCAGGTCAGGATATTCAAGAACAACGCGTCACACGAACGACAGGCACATGCAGCGCAAAGGCATCATTCTCGCCGGCGGCTCCGGCACGCGGCTGCATCCCCTCACGCAGGTGATCAGTAAGCAACTGCTGCCGGTGTACGACAAGCCGATGATCTATTACCCGTTGACGACGCTCATGCTCGCCGGGATACGGGACATCCTGATCATCTCCACGCCGCACGACCTGCCGCTCTTCCGCCGGCTCCTCGGGGACGGCAGCCAGTGGGGACTCG
>NZ_JBWOPL010000037.1:0-15556 GCF_056451265.1 Rhodocaloribacter sp.
CAGCGGATGAAGGGGATGCCGAGCGTGTTCAGTTCGCGCCAGAGCAGCGGGGTGATGCGCTCGAGGTCGTCGGTGGTGCGCATCGAGGCGATCTCGGCGCGGAGGCGGTCGAGCGCGGCCTGCCGGACGGCCTCGCGGGCCTGCGTTTCAGCTTTCTGGAGATCCAGGAAGCGGGTATATGATTGTTCAAAAACAGCGGCAAATCGTTTTATGATCTCATTTTCATCGTCTGAATAGGGCTTGGAGGCGTAATTGCCTACAGCCAGCATGATGTTCGGCATCAAGGCCAAAGACCTAGAAAAACCTCGGCTTAGTATATATGATTTTTCTTTCGTGGACAAATAGTTGGCAGGATTATGTTTGAATGCATGTTCAAGCCAGGCTCTGTTCTCCTCAGGGGTAAGCGTATCCTGGAAAAATTTCAGACCTTGTGATCGTACTTCTTTTGCCCGGTTGGCAATGGGATTATCGAGGTATGGGACTTTCAGTTCGTAGGGGCGCGGTTGTCCGTACGAGGAGGTCCAGAAATGATAGTCCTCCGCATCACTGTTGATCACGAAGCTTACATGGTCAAACCTGATCATGAGTTGTTGCAGTTGCTCCGATACGACGGCAATAACATCGGACAGCTCCTCACTCGCGCGCATGGCCATGCTCCTTGATCTCACCCTTTCTAAGGCGGCCTCGATCTGCGCTTCCCGGGCCTGCGCCTCGGCTTTCCGGAGGTCGAGGAAGCGGGTGTACGTTTGCTCGAAGACCTTCGCGAAACGAAATCCGACTTCGCGCTGCTCGGGGGTTAGGGGTTCGAGGGTGCGCACGGAGAGGACGCCCTGGGAAAAGTGGAAATGGTTGATCGAGATGCGCTCTGCGTCGGCGAGACGACCCCCGAGCCACGCGGCATCGGGAATCGTAAGAGAGGTCTTCAGCATCGCCATATAGGATTCGAGGTCTTCTCCCGAGAGTTCGATGAAGAAGCCGGGGTCGCCCTGCTGCCAGGCTTTGAACATGGCGTCGGTCACCGGATGAAGGGCAAGGGTGTCCAGGTCGCCCGTTTTGCCCGAAGCCGGGACCACCTCGCCGTCGGCATTGGTGATCCAGTGCGACATGGCAAGCATTTCCTGGTCGGCCAGGTCAAAACCACATTGGAGGGTCCGAAATCCGAGGGTTTTCAGTTGTTCGTAGATCACCGCAGCCACCTTGCTCAATTCCTCGCTTCGCTGCATGGCCATCGTCCGGGAGCGGACGCGTTCGAGGGCCGCCTCGATCTGCGCTTCCCGGGCCTGTGCTTCGGCTTTCCGGAGGTCATTGAATCGGGTATAGGCGAGGGAAAAAACAGCCGTCGCCCGCTTCAACAAGTCCCAGCTTTCACCGGAAATATCGCCGGGTGCGGCGGCGCCCATATACCCGTTGTCGAATCGGTACAGATGATAGGTGCGTTCCGGAATTTCCGTCCCATAAAAACTTTCGACCGAAAACAGATCGGATTTTTCAGCGCAGTACGTGATCCATTCCGTGCGCCTGTCGCCCTGCATCACGATGGAGGTTTGCAGGTCTCCGGAACGATAAAAGGCCTGCATCTGCCTTCCGACCCAGGTATCCTGCAGGGCAATCGTCATGTGGTCGGAAATCAGGTTTTGTTCGTTGTTGCGGTCCTGTATGGAGAACCAGCATTCCGTTGTCCCCGTCGTTTCATCGTGGATATAAATAGAGCTGGTTTCCAGTTCTTCGACGCCCAGTCGCCCCATCTCTTTTCGGAGCAGGAGGGTCACTTCGACCAGTTCGTCCGCCTTCTGCATGGCCATGGCCCGCGACCGCACCCGCTCCAGCGCCGCTTCAATGTGCGCCTCGCGGGCTTGCGCCTCCGCCTTCTGGAGATCGAGGAAGCGGGTGTAGGTTTGCTCGAATTCCCTCGCGAAGCGTTTGAAAATGTGATGTGCCGCCGGTACGGGTTCGTACGTAATAAACAGGAGATAGCCGTACTTGAAGAACGCCACATGGTCGATCTGGGAAGTGGGCAGTGAAATGCCGGATTCGACAAGGTCCCTCAACGTCTCTCCCACCACCGGCAGCGACATTATGTAATCGTAGTGCCGTTGGCATCGGTCCCCTTTGAATGCTTCAACCAGAAGCGATTCGCCCTGCCGCCCTTTTTCATAAAAGCGCTTGAAGAAGTTTTTCCGGGGGGTCTGGTACGTGGGTAGATACCCGTCTTCATTGCTGAACCATTCGTAATCGCCCTCCTCATCGTCAGCATAGATATGAAAGGCGCATCCCCACGCGTCAATCCCGAGTTCACGGATCTGTTGGGCCAACAAAAAGGAGGTCTCAGATAGCTCCTCGCTCTTCTGCATGGCCATCGTGCGGGCGCGGACGCGCTCCAGAGCCAGTTCGACGCGGGCCTCCTGGGCCTGCGCCTCGGCCTGCGCCACATCGACGTACCGGCGGTAGGCGAGCCCGAACACGTTCCGGAATCGTTCGAGCACCTGAATCTGCTCCGCAGGCGCCGGCTGAAAGGATGAAATGCTCAGCGCCCCCGGCCCGGTGGAATAAGAATAGTAGTAGAGGATGCGGGCTTCGTCGAGCTTCGGGTCGGGCTGGTAGCCCAGGGAAAGCCGGTAGGACCGCCAGGCTTCGACCTCCTCTTCCGGAATCACGACCTGGGCGAAGGCATCCTCCGCTTTTCCTAATTCCTCCGCCCAGGCCTGAACGGTCGGATTCGAGGTGTAATCGATGTCGAGCACGCCGGTGACGCCGTAATCGGAGTAATAATAGGTCGTGAGGGTGGTCTGGTCCTCATGGTTGATGATGATCTCGGTATTTCGAAGCTCGATAAACCCAAGGGACTTCAGTTCGGCGAAGATGACCTCGCCGACGGCTTGAAGGTCGTCCGGTGTGCGCATACCCGTGGCCACGGCGCGGACCCGTTCGAGCGAGGCTTCGATTTCGAGATCCCGGTTTTTCTGCTCCAGTTCTAAGGTGCGGCGTTTGATCGCCTCCTGCAGCCGGTAGTTTTCCTCCTTGATCTTATCGGTGTTGATCTGCTCGCCCTCACCGGTACGAGCATCCGGAAGGGAACCATGCTGATGGAGGATTTTCCATTCCTCCCCTTTTCGGGCCATCAGCGTGGAGATCCGGCCGGGTCCGTAGAACGTCCATGAGGCATCTATCAGAACATAAAAGTCGCTGGTCGCAATAACCTGGACCAGATCTCCCGCGGCACCGAGGTCGATCTTTCGATCCCTCATTTCGGCCTTGTTTGCTATTTGGTCTGCGGTTGAGTCGAAATACTGAATGGCTTCATTCCTGTTGCCGAACACCTCGCCATTCCCGGACCCGATGATCTGACAGTTCTCATCCATGAAGGAGGACATGACCGGGCTATCTCCCTTCAAATAGGCATCCCAGTAAGCACGGTATGCTTTCAGAAGGTCCGCTTCCATCTGAGGGGTCAGGCTCATGGCTTCTCGACTCACGTTCAATATTTATTTATAAAAAGTAGACTTGCACGGCGCTCGGCCCCGTCACGTCGGGGGCCATAAAGCCCGGGACCGGACGGTGTCTGTTTCACGCAGGAAATACGTGCCCCGGAAGTCCCGTACGACGGGCTGAGCGTCGGCTTCGAAGCCGGAAGAAGGCCGGGGAGCATCGGGAGCCGTCATGGGGAACACTGTGGGGGTTTGCCCGGGCAGCTGTGGGAGGGCGCGGCCCCGGATCAGGCGTGGCTGTTGGCAAAGCTGCGAATGCGATCCTTGAGCGCCGGGAAGTCGATGGGCTTGGTCAGGTAGCCGTCGCAGTCGCATTCGTGGGCCCGGCGCTGGTACGTGTCGTTGCCGTAGGCGGTCATCATGCACACGGGCACCGGCGGCGGCTCGGCCTTGATGCGGCAGAGCAACTCCAGCCCGGTCATGCCCGGCATGTTGATGTCGCTCAGTACGAGCACCACGTCGGTTTTGCCTTGACGTTCGAGGACGCTCAGGGCTTCTTCTCCGGAGAAGGCGAAGAGCAGTTCGATCTCGCCCTTGCGAATCTCGCGGCGGAAACGCTGTCTGAAGAGCAACTCAACGTCGTGTTCATCATCGACGACGAGGACTTTGATGT
Organism: Rhodocaloribacter sp.; assembly: GCF_056451265.1. Lineage (NCBI taxonomy): Bacteria > Pseudomonadati > Rhodothermota > Rhodothermia > Rhodothermales > Rhodothermaceae > Rhodocaloribacter > Rhodocaloribacter sp. The sequence goes on from NZ_JBWOPL010000037.1 coordinate 4,099, forward strand.
TCGGTTTCATGGTATGGGGGTCGGTTGGGGTCATTGAAGAAGGAACGGGGAGGCTTCAGGAGGAAGGGGGCCGGGGGCGCATGAGGACGATTGTGTGCGCTGAATCACATGCTGGGGCCTCATGTGGAGGCGGTAAGCGCTCCGGGTTCCAGGCGTAGGTGATGAAGGCGTAAACGGCGGTCTTTAAAACGCCCCGGTGTCTCTATGAAGCATACACGTTTTTTTCCAAGAAACGGCTCATCCGTCAGGGGCGTCCCAGATAGCGGAGCGCCAGTACGGTCAGGTCGTTCTGGAGGGGGTCGGCATGGCGCATCACGGCGCGTACGGCGGAGCGGATCAGCCGGGCGGCGTCGGCTCCGCCGGACTCATGCAGGCAGGCGGTCAGGCGGTCGGCGGAGAACGCGTGGCCGTGCGCATCGACGGCGTCGATCATGCCGTGCGTAAAGAGGAAGAGGCCCTCGCCCGGTGCGAGACGGGTCCGGCGCGTCTCGAAGGTCTGGTCGCGGGTGCGCCAGACGGGCGGTTCGTCGAGCCCGTTGAGCGGGGTCACGGCGCCGTCGGGATGGAGCCGGTACGGGGCGAGGTGGCCCGCGTTGGCATACCGAAGCTCACCGGTGGCGGTATCGAGCAGGCCATAGAACGCGGTCACGTACAGCTCGGGGAAGCCCTCCGGGAAGAGCAGGCGATTCAACGAGGAGAGGCATGCGCCGGGCGCCGTTCCCTGAAGGGCCGCGCCCTTGAGAAACGTCTGGCTGATGGCCATGAAGAGCGCTGCGGGAATGCCCTTTCCGGCCACGTCGCCGATGAGGAAGCCGAAGTGGTGGTCGCCGGCGGGGAAGAAGTCGTAGAACGCCCCCCCGACGTCGTCGGCCGTGGTGGTGAAGGCGTAGAGGTCGAGGTCTTCTCGCTTCGGGAAGGAGAGGGGAAGGATCGCCTCCTGAATGCGCCGGGCGACTTCGAGCTCTTTCTTCAGCGAGACGAGTTGCCGGCGGGCCTCGGCGGCTTTTTGCTGGGCCCGCAACTCCTGATGGGTCTTCCGGATCGTGACTTCCAGGTCGGAGAAGTCGATGGGCTTCGTCACGAAGTCGAACGCGCCCCGGTTCATGGCCGTACGGATGTTGCGCATGTCTCCGTAGGCGGAGACGACGACGGTCTTGACGGGAGGATTCCATTCGGTCAGGTGCGAGAGGAGGGTCAGCCCGTCCATGCCCGGCATGTTGAGGTCGGTCAGGATGAGGGTCACTTCAGGGTGATCCTGAAGCCGCCGGAGGGCTTCCTTGCCGTCCGTGGCGAAGAGGAAACGCCACGCGTTCTTGCGGATCTTGCGGCGAAACTTTTGCCGGATGAGCAGTTCGAGCTCCGGTTCGTCGTCGACGCAGAGGATCGTGACGGGCGCGTGCTCGTCGGTTGGTTCCGGATCGGGCGTCGTGGCGATCGACGAGGGCAGCACCGCTCGTTCGACCCGTGTCCGGGCCGTCTTGCGATCGCGGAGGGCCTGCAGGTCCGCGAGCAGGTCGGCCATGTGTTGATACCGGGCTTCGACGGATTTGGCGAGGGCCCGGTCGATGATCAGTCCGATCTGCATCGGCAGGCCGCTGCGCATCCCGGTGATCGGTCGGGGGTCCTGGTTGAGGACCGAGTAGAGCACGGCGGGGGCGAAGTCGCCGTCGAAGGGGCGGCGTCCGGCGAGCATCTCGTACAGCACCACGCCGAAGGCCCAGATGTCGGTGCGGTGGTCGACGGGGTCGCCGCGGGCCTGCTCGGGGGACATATACGCCGCCGTGCCGATGGTGGCGCCGGTCTGCGTCAGATGCGCCCCGCTCGAGAGCTTGGCCAGCCCGAAATCGAGGATCTTGACGACTCCCTCCTCGGTGATCATGAGGTTGGCGGGTTTGACGTCGCGGTGGATGATGCCACGGGCGTGGGCCATGACGAGCCCTTCCGCCGTCTGAAGGGCCCATTCGACGGCTTCGTCGAAAGGGAGCGGGCCCCGTTCGATGCGGCTCCGGAGCGTCTCGCCCCGGTAGCAGGCCATCGCGATGAAGAGCTGCCCTTCGGGCGTCTCGCCCACCTCGTGTATCGTGCAGATGTTGGGATGATCGAGGGCGGAGGCCGCCTGGGCCTCGCGCATGAAACGCTGCTTGGCGGCAGCGTCCCGGCTCAGGTAGGGCGGGAGAAACTTGAGGGCGACGGGGCGTTTGAGGCGCGTGTCTTCGGCCCGATAGACGACCCCCATGCCGCCTCCGCCGAGCACCGAGCGAACCGCGTAGTGCTGGAGGGACCGACCCACGAGCCGATACGGGTCCTGCGCGGCGGCCTGGTCGTTCGGAGCGCCGGGCAGGGGCAGGCGGGCGCCGAGGTCGTCAAAATAGCCGGGCGCGTGCTCGTAGGCGGCCAGCAGAGATTCGATCTCCGAGCGCAACTCGGGACGCGACCGGCAGGCCGAGTCCAGAAAATCGGGGCGTTCTTCCGGCGGCAACTCGAGCACGCTCAGCAGAAGCATCCCCAGCTCGTTCCAGGTTTTCGGGTCGGTATTCATGGCTTCACCGAGCGGCAGGCCCCGGGGGGCGGAAAAGTCGAGACGTGCGCGTGCGACGAGAAAAGCGGGGAGCGGATCGGCTCCACTCAAGTCATACGCACCACAGGGGGTGCAAAGCCGCCGACGGGCAGACTGTCCGGCGGCGGGATACGGCCATAGTATGAACGGGATCAGGCGTCGATCGCCTGTTTGATTTCACGGTAGAGCCAGGCCTGGGCGAGCATCCAGTCGCGCTTGACGGTCGAAGGCGAGGTCGAGAGGGCCTCAGCGGTGTCGTCGATGGTCATGCCCGCAAAGAAGCGGCACTCCACCACGCGAGCCTGGCGTTCGTTGATACGTGCGAGGCGCGTCAAGGCTTCGTCGAGCACGAGGAGCGTTTCGGCCCGGTCTTCGAGGTCGAGCACGTCGTGGATCGCCAGCGCCTCCTGGGCCATCTCCAGCGAGACTTTCTGGTGGTCGCCGCCCCGTTTCTTGCGGCGGCTTCTCCGGGCATAGTCGATCAGGATGTGGCGCATCGCCTTTGCGGCTACGCCGCAGAAGTGGGCGCGGTTCTGCCACGAGGCATGCGACTGGTCGGTCAGCTTGAGATAGGCCTCGTGTACGAGCGCCGTGGTGTTGAGCGTCATCTGCCCCTGCCAGCGCCTGCGTTGCTGTTTTGCCTGGGCGTGAAGGGTCTCGTAGACGAGCGGAAAGAGCGCGTTGAGGGCTTCGGTGTCGCCGGCGCTGAGGGCATGGAGCAGGCGCGTGACCGAGGCGGGGTCGGGCGGTGACATAGGCGGGGTACGACGGGGACCTCACCATCGGATGGTTCGGAGAGGACCGGTACGAATGAACCGCCCCGTAAGGCGGTGGGACGCAACAGGCCTCCGGCACACGGCTGTCTTATACTAATTTCGCGCGAGGTCAAACGGCGCCGGGAGGTTTCGACGGAGAAAACATAGCACCAAGTCCCCCTTTTTGCAAGGGCGGCGGCCCGGAAAGCGCGAATCAATCTTCGGAGGGGGCGACGCGGCCTTCGTGCAGGGGACGTGGAGAGACGCCGGGCGCGGGACGGAGCCGGGGCCCTCCGTCGGGGGCCGAGCGGCAAACGCCCCGGAAATCGACGCGTATGAGGCCGTTCCGGACTTCTCCATGGTGAGGCAGGGGAGAAAGGCACGGCTGCCTTGCCGATGCGGGGGATTCCGGCAGGGAATGTGCCGGTCGTTCGGGTAGGCGCCCATGAACGCGCTCAGGCATCACGAAACGAACGGGCTGAACCCGTAAGCCCCCAGCCAGGAAGGAGGTCTCCCCATGCGCCCCGTCTCTACGCGCGCGCCCCGTCTCGCCCTGACGGCGCTCGCCCTCACGCTTTGCTCCCTCACCGCCTGCGACTCGAACAGCGACGAAGCCTCGTGCGAGGTCTTTCAGACGTGCGACGCGCAGCAAGCCCTCCAGGTGTCGCTGATCGAAAGCCGGTCGCGGCTTCCCGCCAACGTCTCGATCCTCTTCAAAGTGGATACGATGGACGATGCGCCGGTGGCCGGACTGCTGCCGGCCAACTTCGACATTTTCGAGAATGAGAAGCTCATCTCACAGTTCGAATCCCAGCGCAACATTCTTCCGAAGGTCGGGCAGTTCAAGTACAGCATCGCCCTCCTGCTCGACCTCAGCGGGAGCATCGTCGCCAGCGAGAACCTCGAGGCGCTGAAAGAGGCCGCCACGAGCTTCGTAGACGCCGTCATGTTTGCGCCGGACGACCCGCGCTACGGCGAGATCGAGATGGGCATCTGGTGGTTCGACGGTCAGGCGGACGTGACGTCGCTCGTGGGCGTCACCATCGATCCGGAGGCGCTGAGCGCCGGTGTCGAGAGCATCACGCCGGAACTGATGAAGGATAACTCGACGAACCTCTACGGCGCCGTCATCCAGGGCATCGACCTGACGGAGCAGCGCCTCGACGCGATCGTGCGCCAGAACGTGATCTCGGCGGGTTCGGTCGTGCTCTTCACCGACGGCACCGACCAGGCCAACCGCGAGTCGCGCTCGGATGCGCTGGAAGCCGTCCGTCGTTCCGGCGACGAGGTCTCCGTCTACACGATCGGTCTCGGCGGCGAGATCGACGAGGAGACGCTCACGGAGATCGGACGCGAGGGCTTCGTCTCGGCCCCGCGCATCGAAGAGCTCCTGCCGAAGTTTCAGGAGATCGCCGACCTCGTCCGAGACGAGGCGAACAGCTATTATCTCCTCGAATATTGCTCGCCGAAACGCGAAGGCGACCACACGCTGACGATCCGCGTGACGACGGGGGTGGAGGTGGGGCTGCTCTCGACCCGCTTCTCGGCGGAGAATTTCACGGGCGGCTGCGCGGTCTCGAAGGGGGCGGTCCCGACGGACTGAGCGAGGCCGCATGGAGACGGGTGCGGGGGCGGCGCATCGCCCGGGGGAGAGGCCGCGGTCCCCTCGCGCCCACGCGGGCCGGGCGCCCCGGTTCTTCGGAGCCGGAGCGCCCGCGTCCGTTTGGAGCGCCGTCAGGGCTTCGCGACGGCGTCGTAGAGGATGCCCACCCACACGTCGGGCTGGAGGAAGCCCTTGCCCCAGGCGGCGTCGAGGTCGGCGGTGGGGCGGGCGGCGATGACCTCGTCCCGGGTCTTTCCGTCCGCGACGAGCGCCAGGATGCGCGTGCGCACGGTGGCGAGCATGTCCCGGTAGGCGATCAGTTCCGCCTTGTTCGAGAGCGGGCCGTGGCCGGGGATGATCTTCGTCTCGTCGTCGGCGAGGGCGAGGATGCGGTCCGCCGCCGCGATCATGCCGTCGAGCGAGCCGCCGGTGGACGTGTCGATGAACGGATACATCCCGTTGAAATACGTGTCGCCGGCGTGGAGGACGTTCGCCTTCCGGAAATGGATGACGGCGTCGCCGTCGGTATGGGCGGGGGCGACGTGAAAGACGTGAATGTCGTCGCCGTTCCAGTGGAACGTGACGGCGTCGGTGAAGGTGACCACGGGCAGCGCGCCCGGCGGCGAGGGGGGCGTGCGCATGTCGAAGGCTTTGAGGAACTGTTCGGTGCTCATCCGTTTGCGGACGTTCTCGTGCGCCACGATGATCGCGCCCGCCTCGCCCATGTGCTCGTTGCCGCCGGTGTGATCGCCGTGCCAGTGGGTGTTGACGACGAAGCGGATCGGCTGGTCCGTCTGCGCGGACACGGCGGCCTTGATCTTGTCGGTGAGCGGCGCATACTGGTCGTCGATGAGGAACGCGCCGTCGGCGCCCACCGAAAGGCCGATGTTGCCTCCGCTGCCGACGAGCATGAACAGGCCGTCGGCGACGGGGATCGTCTCGATCTGCACCTCGTCGAAGTTCTGTTGCGCGAAAGCGGGGGGGATGCCGAGGACCAGGAGGAGGAAGCTGAAGGCGAATGATTTTTTGAAGCGGATCAAGGGATGCATGTCGGGATCTCGTTGGTGAGGAGGATCAGGCGGTGCGCGCTTCCACGGGAGAAAGCGTTCGTTGGGATCGCAGGGAGCCGAGCATGATGATGCCGACGCACACGATCATGATGGGGATGAAAGGCAGGAAGCCGAACGTCCACGAAGGATCGATCCATTCGTAGTGATAACCGATCAGCAGCGCTTCGCCCACGAGGATCGAGGCGATGCAGGCGGGGGCCGAGGCGCGCTTCCAGTACAGCCCCGCGACGGTGGTCGGGAGGAGGATGGCCAGCCCGGTGAAGGCTTCGGTGGCCATTTCGAAGATGGTGCCGGGCCTGGTGAAAGCGATGGCGAGCCCGACGCCGGCGATGAGCGCCACCGCCGCCCGCCCCACGCGCACCTGCGCCCGCGTCGAGGCCGCCGGGTCGAAGAAGCCGACGTACAGGTCGCGGGAGAGCATCGAACTGAGCGCCAGCAGTTGCGAGTCCATCGTCGACATCATCGCTGCCAGCGCGCCGACCATGATGAGGGCCGCGAGCCATTCCGGAGCGAAGGCCGTCAGGAGCATCGGCACGATCTGGTCGGCCTCCGGCCCATGGAGGTCGGGGAAAGCCAGGTGTCCGAGCACGCCGAGCAAGACCGGCGCGAGGAAAAGGATGGCGACGACGATGGGGTAGAGCACCGTGGTGGTCTTCAGCGCCCGCACCGATCCGGGGATGTAGAAACGCATGAACATCTGCGGAAACATCGGCACGGCAAAGGACCAGAGCAGCATGTAGCTGAACCAGCGTTTCGGGGTGAAGTAGCCGTCGAGCCCGTTGTGGGCGAAGAGGCCCGGTTCTTTCGCGTAGATCTGCGCGTTGGCTTCCGTGATGCCGCCGAGCGCGCGCCCGACGACGACCACGGCGACGCCCATGAGCGTGAACATGAGGACGCCCTGCATCACGTCGGTCCACGCCACGCTGCGCATTCCGCCGATGGAAACGTAAAAGACGATGAGGAGCGTGAGCAGGGTTGCGCCCCAGGCGAACGGTATCGCGCCGTGCGTGAGCTGTTCGAGCAGGATGCCCGCTCCGATGGGCTGGATGGCGAGGTATGGGAGGGTGAACTGAATCATCACCGCGAGAAAAAGCAGCTTGAGCGCCGGGCTTTTGAAAAGGTCGCCGATCATCTCCGGCGGCGTAATGTAGCCCCGCGCCTTGCCAAGCTTCCATACCTTGAAGCCGACGAAATAGAACATCAGGGAGACGAGCGACGTGCCGAAGGCCATGATGCCGTAATAGCTGTACCCGATCCGGTAGCTCTCTCCGGCCATGCCGAGGAAAAAGAAGGCGCTGAAATTGGTGGCGATCAATGTGAAGAAGAGCACCACCGTGCCGACGCCCCGCCCGGCGAGAAAATAGTCATCCGCCGTGTTCCGGCTGAGCCGGTAGCCCGCCACGCCCACGACGAGGGTGAACACGAGGTAGAGGATGAGAATGACGGCGGTAATCATGGCGGTTCAGTACGGGGGCGCCCGGGTTCCGAAAGACGGTCATCGAGCAACGGAACCCGGGCGGCGGGGCCCGGGCGCTCGACCGGGCGGCTCAGTCTTCGTCGATCCAGAAGCGGCGGGTAAATGCGTACATCACCCCGGCGAAAAGGAGGCTCAGGCCGGTGAAGTAATACACCCGGAGGGGCACGTGGAGGAAGGCGAACGTCGGCGGTTCGTCCCACCACCAGAAATCGAGCGAGAGCCCGAAAAGGCCGGCAAATGCCAGGAGCCACGGCGCAAACGAGCGTTTTTCAGGCTTCGGCATAGGGATTCGGGCAGGCGGCATGCTCGAAACGGCGGCGGCGGGAAGGTCCCGGCTCTTCGGGAGCGGGCGGCTTCCTCACCGTCAATATATCCGCGCGCGCCCACTTTTGCCATGATCGGAGGGGTTCCGTGCCACACATGTGGGAAAAGGCCCTTCCCGCACCCCCTCAACGACCGGCGCGCGAACGGGCACGCAAGTTGCTTGACCATTCAGGGAGAAAGGCCGCCGCCGTCCGGGGATCGAATGACTCCGGCGAAGACGGTGGGCGACAGGAAGCGGGGAAAGCTATGGAAGGGAAGAGAGGAAACGTTCGCCCGTCGATGCGCGTGAAGCGGGAAGCGCAGATGCGCGCCCGGGCGGAACGCCGGTTGAAGGCGCTGGCGTGGCGTCTGGGGCTGAGTCCCCGGCTCCTCAAGGCGACGCTGAAACGACGGCGTCCCAATGGCGGACTCGCGAGCGCCGCCTGAGCGAGGGCATCCGAAGCGCCACCTTCGGTCGAGCAAAGCCGGACGGGGCGCCGCCTCGCATGGCCGGGATCATGTCAACGAAAGATGCGCCGCGAGCAACGACCGATGGACGGGCTCTGCGGCGCGAGGGAAGGGATGGAAGGATGGCACGCGCGACCGCGCGCTCACGTCGTCTCCGGCCACGAATTCCAGTAGTCCCGGTAGAACTCGAGCACCGTTTCCGATGGGCGCGCATGCTGATGAGAAGCGCCGCTCCGGTCCTTTCGAGCGGCCATCGTCTTCTCGATGGCGTTGACGAGGGTGCGCCGGGTGAACGGCTTGGCGACGTACTCGTCGAAGCCCAGTTCGAGCAACTTCTCGCGGCCCAGATGCTCGGCATACGCCGTCACCGCGATGACCGGCACGTTCTCGTACCCGTCGATGTCCCGTATCGTGATCATGGCGTCCAGACCCGTGCGCTCGGTGCCCAGGTGGATGTCCATCAGCACGACGTCGTACCTGGCGCGGCGGGCCATGATCAGCGCCGTCTCCTCATCGGAAACCATTCGGATGTGGTACTCCTTGTCCAGCATGTACTGGAACAGACGGTGCGTAAACGGATTGTCTTCCACGATCAGCACCATGGGGCGCTTTTTCTTTCTCGGCTTTCTCGGCATGGTTGCTCCTCTCTGCGTTCATCGTTGGCGTCATGCATGCGGGCGGGCAAGTCCGGTCTGTCCGGGGAGCGGGGCTGGTGGATGCTTCCCGGGGCGACCGAAAAAATGATGCCGTGACATTCAGGCAAGGTATCGGCAGGGAAGCGGGGAGAATTAAACGGCAGGTCGTGACGAAGCGGAACGGATGCCGTTGCCGAACGTCGGGAGTCGTTATATTGCGCCTGCGTTCCTGAGGGGGCCTGCTTTGCAACGGGCGCCCCGCCGCCGCGCGCCGCCCGGGCGGGGCCCTCGGGCGCTGTCGATCCACGGAGCCGTTCTATCCGCCGCACATGAGCGAAGACATCCTCGATACCTCTCTGCAATTCCTGAAAGGCGTCGGCGCCCGACGGGCCGAAGTGATGGCGGCGGCCGGGCTGCACACCAGTCGCGACCTGCTCCGCTATTACCCGCGTCGCTACCTCGACCGCTCCACCGTCACCCCTATCCGACGGCTCGACGAGCACATGGGCGCCGTGACCGTGGTCGGCTACGTGCGGGTGGGCGGCGTCGTGCCGGGCAAAGGACGCAAACGCTTCGAAATCATCGTCGAGGACGAGAGCGGCGGGCGGCTCAAATGCGTGTGGTTCCAGCGCGTGGGATGGATCAGCAAGGTGTTCAAAAACGGCGAGCGCGTCGCCTTTCACGGCAAGCCCCAGAAGTTCGGACGCCAGTTCTCGATGACCCATCCCGACTTCGACAAGCTCGACGAGCAAGGGCCGTCGCTCGACACCGGGCGCATCATCGCCCTCTATCCCGGAAGCGCCGTCTTCGAGCGGATCGGGCTCACGAGCCGGACGTTTCGCCGCATCCTCTACGGGCTGTTCAAGGAGCACGGCCTGCAGATGCGCGAACTCTTTCCCGAGTGGCTGGTCCGGGACTACGACCTCCTCGACGGGCGCGTGGCGCTCCGGGCGATCCATTTCCCCAGGAGCCGAAACGAACTCGAACGCGCCCGCGAGCGGCTCAAGTTCGAGGAGCTCTTCTTCATCCAGCTCATGCTCGCCCTCACGAAGCAGACCCGCGCCGAGGTGGCCGGACCGACCTTCGGCGAGCCGGGCGAGCGGATGCGCCGCTTCCTCGACGACGTGCTTCCCTTCGAACTGACCGGCGACCAGAAAAAAGCCATCCGCGAGATCGTCGCCGATACGCAGCGGGGCGTGCAGATGAACCGCCTCGTGCAGGGCGACGTGGGCAGCGGAAAGACGGTCGTGGCCGTCGCCGCGATGATGCACGCGCTCGACAGCGGCTATCAGTCGGCGTTCATGGCCCCCACGGAGATCCTCGCCGAACAGCATTACGCCAACCTCCGGAAGTACCTCGAACCGCTCGGCGTGAAGGTGCATTTGCTCGTCGGCGGACAGCGGAAGGCGCTCCGCGAGGAGATCCTCGCCGACCTCGCCGAGGGGCGGGCGCATGTGGCCGTGGGCACGCACGCCGTCATTCAGGAGGGCGTCGCCTTCCAAAACCTCGGCCTCGCCATCGTCGACGAACAGCACCGCTTCGGGGTGATGCAACGCGCCGAGCTTTTCCGCAAGGGCGAGCACCCCCACATGCTCCTCATGACCGCCACCCCCATCCCGCGCTCCCTCGCGATGACCCTCTACGGCGACCTCGACGTGACGCTCATCCGGGAACGCCCGGCGGGACGCAAGCCCATTAAAACCATGCTCCGCTCCGAAAAACGCCGGGGCGAGGTCTACGATTTCATCCGAAAGGAACTGCGGGAGGGACGGCAGTGCTATGTGGTCTACCCGCTCGTGGAGGAGAGCGAGAAGCTCGACCTGAAGGATGCGGAGTCGGGCTTCGAAAAGCTCCAGGCCGAGTTCCGACCGTACCGGGTGGACCTGATCCACGGGCGGATGCTCGCCTATGAGAAGGAAGAGGCGATGGCGCGCTTCAAGGACGGCGAGACGGACATCCTCGTGGCGACGACGGTGATCGAGGTGGGCGTGGACGTGCCGAACGCGACGGTGATGGTGATCGAGCACGCCGAGCGCTTCGGCCTGAGCCAGCTCCATCAGCTGCGCGGGCGCGTCGGGCGCGGCGGCGAGCAGAGCTATTGCATCCTCATGGCGGGCTTCAAACGCACCGCCGAAGCCGAGGCCCGCCTCGACGCCATGGTCCGCACCGACGACGGCTTCGAGATCAGTGAACTCGACCTCCAACTGCGCGGCGCGGGCGACTTCTTCGGCACGCGACAGAGCGGCCTGCCCGACCTCAAGATCGCCGACCTCTCGCAGGACCAGGACCTCCTCGTCCGCGCCCGGGAGGCGGCCTTCGAGCTCATCCGCCGCGACCCGCACCTCCGCGCCGAGGAGCACGCCGCCATCCGCGCCCACTACGAGGCCCACTACGCCCCCCTCCGCGACGGCTTCGCACGCGTGGGGTGAGCAGGCCGCCCGACGGCGACAGCGGGCGGGAGCGCAGGCCCGGCGGGGGAGGCGTGCCGGGACCGGTCTTCGATCGGGGGCCGATGGTGAACCGGGGGGAAAGGCTCCGGGACGGTCGACCGGATCAGGCGAGAGGCAAGCGTGGAACTCGCGGACGGGAT
>NZ_JBWOPL010000038.1:0-59396 GCF_056451265.1 Rhodocaloribacter sp.
GGGAGTATTCATCGTCTCTCTGTGGGAAGTGCGCCGTTCCGACGCGGGTTGGGCCATGGGCTGAAGACCAACGGCGTGCCGGAGGCCCTCCTTCTTTCAAACGACAAACGCTCCGGGATCGGATCAGAGCTGCATGGAGTCTATCGCGTATGAAGATAGGCGGCGCTTCCTGAAAACGCACCGATTCTCACAAAAACTGATGCGGCCGGGAACGTCCACGAACTCAAATCGGCTTACGTGACACGCCAATTTCTGAACCTCTCATCAACGTCGGAGCGTGGCAGGCGCGCGCCGTGGTCAAGCAATCCAAACGAAAAAACGCCCGCTCTCCGAAGAGTGCGAGCGTTTCGTAGGGTTGCCCTACCAGGATTCGAACCTGGAACCTCCTGATCCAGAGTCAGGCGCTCTGCCAATTGAGCTATAGGGCAAGCGTCGTATCGGGTTCAAATTACGGCCCGTTATAGCGTTTCGCAAACCGGTGGTTCCACCGCGCGCCTTCCGACCAGCGTATTAATCGAGTCTTAAACGTCTTCGAGTTCGGCCAGGGCATCGACCGTCTCGGGGGGAACGCCGCGCCACCGGGCAATCTGCTCGACGATCAGGCCGCGCACCCGGTCGCGCAGCGCTTCGGTGTCCTGCTCGGTCAGGCCCGCCGTCTCCACCGGGGGCAAGACCTTCAGCCGAATCGTCGTAGGCTCGCCGAAACGCCACGTATGCTTCGGGAGGGCGTCGAACGTGCCCTCGACGGCCAGCGGCAGCACGGGCACGCCCGCCTTGATGGCCAGGCGGAAAGCGCCGTCGTTGAAGCGATGCACCCGCCCGTCGCGCGAACGGGTGCCCTCGGGGAAGAACATCACCGAGCACTGGTTCTCGAGCACCTGCCGGGCCTTCACCAGCACCCGCGCCCGGCTCGTCTTCGAGCGTCGGTCCACGGGGATGTCGTCCGCCATGCGCATCATCCATCCCACCAGCGGCACCTTGAACAGCTCCGCCTTCGCCACCCACTTCATGTCCCACGGCAGGCGGCTGATCACCGGGATGTCCACGTTCGATTGATGGTTGCTCACCACCACGTACGGCCGGCGCGGGTCCTCGATCTTCACCCCCGAGACGCGCACGCGCCAGACCGGGTTGATCACCGTCATCGCCGCGCCGAGACGGCGAAACCAGCGGCCCGTGTGGTAATGCGCCGGATCCCGGTCGAAGAGGCGCACGAGCGCCAGCAAAGGAAGCCACAGAAGGATGAGCACGGAAATGGAAAACCATACCCAGATCGAGCGAAGGGTCGCCATCATAGCTGTTCGTTTCGAGACGTGAAGAAAGTCGTCCGGCTCCCCGTTTTTCGAAAAGGGGCCCGTTGCCGGGGAAGGAAACGTCTGATTCGGGGCCGGCGTTTCATGGCGTTCGCAAAATTGCCCGCTCGCGCCCCCCGGCTCATGGACCCCGTGCTCACCACCCTCCTCGTGCTCCTCATCCTGGCGACGGCGCTCGGGCTCCTTCAGGCCTACAAACGCGATCCGTGCCTGAGCGACTTCGACGACTTCCACGTGACGCTGGCCGAACAGGACGGCGACCTGTGCTGGGGCAACGCCGAGATCTATTCCTCCGGCATGGAGATCACGTACGTCGAGCCCGTGCGCGCGCCGGAAGGGCACCTGGAGTACTCCTTCATTTTTTACAAGGACCAGTACACGGCTCTCGATGCCCTGTACCGATATGCCGACGGGCTGACGGAGGAGCAGCGCGCCCGACGCGACGCCGTCATCGAGCGCACGGCGCATCCCGGACTGTTCCGAAAAATGGGGCGAAGACTCCGAAACTGGGTCGGCATGGTGCGGGACGCGTTGCTTCAGGCCGTGAGCATGGTGCTCGGTTTCGTCAAGACACGCGCGCCCGGCACGGCCGTCCTCGGCACACAGGAAGCCCAGATCAAGGCGCTTTCGAGCGAGGTCATCGGTCACGTGGGCAATGCGTTCGATCCCCTCCTCGAACGCCACCTCTTCTCGAAGGTCGTCCTCGAAGTGACGCGGCAGGGGAAGAAGTACAGCTATTGCGGGTGGCTGAAAAACTATTCGAGCCGTTTCATCGAGGTGGTGGATGCACAGGCCAACAGCACCGACACCCGCCTTCCCCTCCAGGAGTATACGGTGAACGATCCGCGCATGGCCGGGCTTTCGGTCTCGATCCGCCTGGAGGCGGGACGGCTGTGCATCGTCAACGAGAGCGCCCATGTGCTGTATGTCCGGAGCGTCGATGCCGGAGCATGGTCGCGACCGATGGGTTGCGTGCTCCCGCCCGGATACACCGCCGACCTCGTGCTCCCGCCGGAGGTCGACCCGGAGAGCGCCCGTGTCTGGATCGGCGCCATCGAACGGTTCGACCTGGTGGCCCCGCGCACGCACGCCATCGTGCGGCACGCTGCCGAACGCCCGAACCAGGGCGCGCTCTTTGCCCTGCCTTCCCGCTCGAAAGCGCCCGAGCCCGCATGACCCCGCCCTCCGACAGGCTTCCCGGAGACGCCGGACCTCCAAGGCTCCCCTTTCCCTGCGGAAACGAAACACCTTTAAAGATTTCGAATTTTGGACATAATCAAATATTTTTTCGAAGAGCCCGCTTCGCTGGAGGTGATGACCCCGGACCTCGATCCGGATGCGCGCCGGGCAGCCGAGCCGGTCTCGCTCGAAGCGTTCCTCCATGCGCCGAAGTTTTACCGGGGGTATCTGGCGGGCACGGACCTCCGCGCGGGTCGCACGGGTGCGACGGCCCTGGCCGATCCCTCCGCTTTCATCGCACCGCTTCTGCATGCCTTTCCGGCGGAGACATGGACGAGTGGGAGCACGGACGGCCGCGCCTTCACCCACACACGCCACGGTGTGCTCCGCGTGCTCCGCGACCCGTCCGGGACGGGCATCCTCGTCCGTGGCGACTGCCCCGACGCCGGGATGCTTCTCGACGCCTCCGGACCGGAGCACCGGCGGCGGTGGCCCGCGCTCCGGCGCGTGCTCCGGCGCTTCTCCCTCGCGCTCCTCCCCGAACCCGCCCCGCACGGCTTCGACTGGGCGCTCTTCTCCACCCACCCGATGCGGCAGTCCCTCACCGACGCCTTCCGGAGCTTCCCGCGCGCGGACGTACGCCGCTTCGTGATCTCGCACCGGGAAGCACGCTCCGAGGAGAAGTTCTATTTTGAGCGGTACGACCTCGCGAAGTACGAGGCGCACGAAGTCCGATGACCCCCGGCGATCCGATGGAAACGACCTCCGAGCACGAACGATGGATGCGGCGATGCCTCGAAGCGGCGCGACGCGGCGCGGGGCACGTCAGTCCGAACCCGATGGTGGGCGCGGCGCTCGTCGGGCCCGAAGGGACGCTCCTCGGCGAGGGGTGGCACCGCGCGTACGGCGAGCCGCACGCCGAGGTGAACGCCATCGCCGAAGCCGAGCGGCGGCACGGGGCGGAGGCGCTGCGCTCGGCCACGCTGTACGTCACCCTGGAACCGTGCAGCCACCACGGCAAGACGCCCCCCTGCGCCGACCTCATCCTCGCGAAAGGCATCCCGCGCGTGGTCGCGGGCATGACGGATCCGTTCCCGGCGGTGGCGGGGCGCGGCCTCGCCCGGCTCCGCGCGCACGGCGTCACGGTGATCGAGGGCGTGCTCGAAAAGGAATGTCGTCGGCTCAACGAAGCGTTCGTCCATCACGTGCGGACGGGCCGGCCGCTCGTCACGGTGAAGACGGCGCAGACGCTCGACGGGCGGATCGCCACGGTGACGGGCGACGCGCGGTGGGTCTCGGGCGAGGCGGCCCGGCGGCTCGTCCACCGGTGGCGGGCCGAGATGGACGCCGTGCTCGTCGGCAGCGGCACGGCGCGCGTCGACGATCCGGCCCTCACCGTGCGACACGTGGAAGGGCCCCAGCCGCTGCGCCTCGTGCTCGACCGCACGGGCGCGCTACCGGCCACGCTGAAGCTCTTCACCGATGCTTTCGCCGCGCACACGGTCGCCGTCGTCGGGCCGGAGGCGAGACCGACCTATGCCGACGCGCTCCGCGCGCGGGGCGGGCGGCTCCTCCGCATCCCCCTCTCCGGCGAAGGCCGCCTCGACCTCCACGCGCTCCTCGAACACCTCGGGCGCGAACCCGTGCGGGCGGGCGGACGGCCCGTACAGTCGCTCCTCGTCGAAGCCGGGCCGGGGCTCGCCGGCGCCCTCTTCCGCCGCGACCTCGTGGACCGCTTCGCCCTCTTCCTCGCGCCGAAACTGCTCGGCGACGGCGTGCCCGCGCTGTCCTCGCTCGGCCTCACACGCATGCATGAGGCGCTCACCTTCGCCGAGCACCGGTGGGAGATCGTGGGCGAGGACCTTCTCTTCCGGGGCTTCCGGCGCGCCCTCTGACGCGAAGGCGATCTTTTTGTGGCGACGAAAGGTACAACCTCATCCGCGTCCCCTTCACCGTTCCCCCCCGGCTCATGTTCACAGGCATCATCGAAACGCTCGGGCGCGTCGTTTCCGTGCGCGACCTCGGCGGCGGGCGGCGGCTGACCCTCGCGGCGTCGTTCGCGGACGAACTTCGCGTGGACCAGAGCGTCGCCGTCAACGGGGCCTGCCAGACCGTCGTGGCCGTGGGAGACGGCGCCTTCGACGTGGTGGCCGTCGAGGAGACGCTCCGGAAGACCACGCTCGGCGACCTCCGGCCCGGCGCGCGGGTCAACCTCGAACGGGCGATGCGGCCCGACATGCGCCTCGACGGGCATATCGTGCAGGGCCACGTCGACGCCACGGGCGTCGTCGTTTCGGTCGAACGCCTGGCCACGAGCACCCTCTACCGCATCCGCTTCGACGCCGCCTTCGCGCCGTACGTCATCCCCGTCGGCTCCATCGCGCTCGACGGGATCAGCCTCACCGTCGCCCGCCTCGAAGGCAACGAACTGACGGTCGCCGTCATCCCCCATACCACCGCCCTGACGAACGTGGACTCGTGGCAGCCCGGCGCCCGGGTGAACCTGGAGTTCGACCTGATCGGCAAATACGTCGTCCGCTGGCTCTCGCTCCGGGGCGCCCCCGGGCGCGACCCGTCGCAGCTCACGGAAGCATGGCTCCGGGAACAGGGGTATTGAGATCCGCGGCGCGCCGCACGACGGAACGATCGTTCTTCCGAACCATCGTTCTTCCGAACCATCGTTCTTCGTGTGGACTTGACCGGGGCGCTTGAACTTTGGGATTCGTCTGCGCGTTGATAAAGATTCCCACGGATTTGCTTTCGACCTTCCTTTTCGCATGAACCCGATCCCCGACCTCGACATCCTCGACGACCTCGACGCGCCGAAGCATACGGCCGAGACGGCGCCCGGGGCGCGCACGGTATACATCGAGACGTACGGCTGTCAGATGAACGTCTCGGACTCCGAGATCGTGGCCGCCGTGCTTCGCGCGCGCGGCTTCGGCCTCACGCACGACCCCGACTGCGCCGACGTGGTGTTGCTCAACACGTGCGCCATCCGCGAGAACGCCGAGCAGAAGGTGCGCCGTCGCCTCGACGTGTTCCGCGCCGCCAAGCGCAAGCGCCGGGCGGGCCTCACGCTGGGCGTCCTCGGCTGCATGGCCGAGCGTCTGCGGGCCAAACTGCTCGAAGAGGAGCAGCTCGTCGACCTGGTCGTCGGCCCGGACGCCTACCGCGACCTGCCCCGCCTGCTCGAGGCGGCCGAAGAGACCGGGCAGGCCGCCGTCAACGTGCACCTCTCGCGCGAGGAGACGTACGCCGACATCGCGCCGGTGCGCTACGACACGAACGGCGTCTCGGCCTTCGTCTCCATCATGCGCGGATGCGACAACATGTGCGCCTTCTGCGTCGTGCCGTTCACGCGCGGACGCGAGCGCAGCCGCCCGGCCGAGAGCATCCTCGCCGAGTGCGCCGGTCTCATCGAGGCGGGCTATAAAGAAGTGACCGTCCTCGGGCAAAACGTCAACTCCTACCGCTTCGAACACGACGGCGCCGTCGTCGATTTCCCCGAACTGCTCTACCGGATCAGCCGCCTCTCGCCGGAGCTTCGCATCCGGTACTCGACCAGCCATCCGAAGGACTGCTCGGACGAACTGCTCCACGTCCACCGCGAGCGGCCCAACGTGTGCAATTACATCCACCTCCCCGTTCAGCACGGCAACACGGAGGTGCTCCGACGCATGCGCCGCACGTACACGCGCGAGGAATACCTGGACCTCGTCGCGCGCGCCCGGACGATCTGCCCCGGCATCTCCTTCTCGACGGACGTCATCGCGGGCTTCTGCGGAGAGACCGAAGCCGAGCACCGGGACACCCTCTCGCTCCTGGAACAGGTGCGCTACGACCACGCGTACATGTTCATGTATTCCGAACGCCCGGATACGTACGCCGCACGGAAATACACCGACGACGTTCCCGAAACCGTGAAAAAGCGCCGTCTCCGCGAGATCATCGACCTTCAGTCGGGCATCGCGCTCGAAAACAACCGGGCCGAGATCGGGCAGGTGCACACGGTCCTCGTCGAAGGGCCGAGCCGACGGAGCGACGACCAACTCGCCGGGCGGACGGACACGAACAAGATGGTCGTCTTCTCGCGAAAAGCCTTCCGGAAAGGGCAGTACGTGGACGTGCGGATCACCGGATGCACGTCGGCGACCCTGATCGGCGAGCCGCTCGACGTGACGGAACCCGCCCTCGCCTGAGCCGTCCCTCACCCCCGACCCACCCCGTCTCGATGCTCGTCTACGAAGTCAACCTCCATGTGGATGCCGGGGCGGCCGACGCCTTCTCGAAGTGGCTGCGCGCGCACATCCGAGAGATGCTCGGCATCGAGGGCTTCGAGCGCGCCGTGTGGTATCGTGTGGAGACGCCCTCCCCCGGCATGCTGACGTGGTCCGTGCACTATCACGTGACCGACCGGGCGCACCTGGACGCCTACTTCGAGCGGCACGCCGCCGCCATGCGGGAAGACGGACGCCGACATTTCGGCGGAAAATTCACGGCCGACCGGCGTATTCTTGACGAAGTTGAAGCGTTTAAGCAGCGGTCCGGTAAATCGGACGGACGACCCACATGAGACGTATTCCGCAGTGCGTATGAGCCTTTCCGGAAAGCAATGGGCCGGGTTTGCGCGAAGTAACGCAGCTACATTTTTGATCCTATGAATGTGGCCGCATGCTTTAGCTTGCGCCGAACCGGCAACCATGCCCATTAATGCTGAAGAAGTGAAGAACGCCTTATTGACGCAATACGCAAGACGCAATACGAAAGCGTGCCGCCCGGCTTGACCGACCACACAGCTCTCGCTCCTCAGATCAGCAATCATGGACAGACAGGCCATTCAAGAGCGATTCGGGATCATCGGCACGTCGCCGCTCCTGCTGCGCGAACTCGACCGGGCGCGACAGATCGCCCGGACGGACATCACCGTGCTCATCGAGGGAGAGAGCGGCGTCGGGAAGGAGCTTTTCGCGCAGGCCATCCATGAGATGAGCCGCCGCCGCCACAAGCCGCTCGTGACGGTCAACTGCGGGGCGATCCCGGAAGGGTTGATCGAGTCGGAGCTCTTCGGCAACGAGAAGGGCGCCTATACGGGCGCGGTGGAACGGCGGATCGGCTATTTCGAACAGGCGGACGGCAGCACCATCTTCCTCGACGAGATCGGCGAGATGCCGCAGGCAGCGCAGGTGCGCCTGCTCCGCGTGCTCGAGACCGGCACGTTCAGCCGCGTCGGCTCGTCGAAAATCATCAAGGTGGACGTCCGCGTCATCGCCGCGACGAACAAGGATCTCGGCCGGGAGGTGCAGGCCGGACGGTTCCGCGAGGATCTGTATTACCGCCTCAGCACCGTCGTGCTCAAGATTCCGCCGCTGCGCGAGCGGCCCGAGGACATCCTCCCCATCTTCGAGCATTTCCTGCACCGGTTCGCGCAGAAGTACAACACTGCGCCCAAGCGCCTGAGCGAAGACGCGCGGCGGCTTCTGTTGCGGTATCGCTGGCCCGGCAACATCCGCGAGCTCCGGAACGTGGCCGAGCAGGCGGTGGTGCTCCATCGCGGCGACACGCTCACGGCGGACGACCTGCGCTCATACCTCCGGGGCGTGACCGCCTCCGGCGTCAATCAGGGGCTGGTGCCGGTCGGGCGCATGCGCTCCGAAAACGGCGTGGACTCCCGCGAGCGCGAGCTCATCTACCGGGCGCTGCTCGAACTCCGTCTGGAGATCCGCGAGATGAAAGAGCAACTCGGCGCGCTGACGGCCCGGCTCGGCGCAGCGATCCCGCAGGCGAACCGGCGCGAAGAGGACGGCGACCTCGTCATCGTGCACAAGACGGAGCCGGAAGCCTATGCGTCGCTCATCGAAGATGTGCCGTATGAGATCGAGACCGAGCCCGAGCGTCGCCCCCCCGTGACGAAAGCGGAGCCGGTGAAACCCGCCGAGGAGGAGCCCCTGCCGACGCTCGAAGACGCCGAGCGCCGGCTCATCGCCGAGGCGCTCCGCCGTTTCGACGGCAACCGGCGGCAGACCGCGCGCGCCCTCGGCATCAGCGAGCGCACCCTCTATCGCAAGCTCAAGGAGTACGAAGCGGAGTCCTGACGTTCCGCCTCCATCCCCGGCATGATCCATCCCCCCTCGCTCCGCCTCTCGCTCGCCGCCGCGCTTCTGCTCGGCGGCTGCGCCTATTACAGCTTCACCGGAGCCACCATCCCGGCGCACCTCCACACCATCGCCATCCCGCTCGCCGAAGACCACAGCGTCAGCACCGTCACCGGCCTTGACGATCGCCTCACACGCCTGCTCATCGACCGTTTCGTCGGGCAGACGCGCCTCTCGCTCGAAGAGGACCCCGAGCAGGCCGACGCCGTGCTCACCGCCACCATCGACCGCTACTCGAACGAGCCGACGGCCGTCGGCGGACAGGAACGCACCACGCGGAACCGCGTCACCATCTTCGTCACGGCCCGCTATGAGGACCGCGTCGAGAAGAAAGAGCTCTTCCGCCGGTCCTTTTCCGGTTTCGAGGAGTATGATCCGTTGACGGAGGGGCTCGCGGGCGAGGAGAGCGCCGCCGCCGCCGCCCTCGAAAAGATCGCCGACGACATTTTCACGGCAGCCACGTCGAACTGGTGATTCCTTCCGGACGCGCCGCTTCGTAACCTTCCGGTCCGGTCCCCTACCCAAGCCGTATGCCGCTCGCAACCCAGCTCATAGCCACGTTTTATGCCGTCGGGATGGCCGTGCTCCTGTTGTACGGCCTCAATCTGCTGTGGATGGCGCTCGTCCACGCGCGGCGGGAGGCGCTGCTTCCGGGCGCCCCCCCGAATCCGGACGAGGCGCCCGAGCCGGACGAGACGTGGCCGGTCGTGACCGTGCAGCTTCCCCTTTTCAACGAGGCCTTCGTCGCCGAGCGGCTCATCGACGCGTGCGCCCGGCTCGATTACCCCCGGCGGCGGCTTGAGATTCAGGTGCTCGACGACTCGACCGATCACACGACGGAGCTGACGGCCCGTCGCGTGGCGCACTGGCGCGCGCGCGGCATCGACATCGTGCATATCCACCGGAAGAAGCGGGACGGCTACAAGGCGGGCGCGCTCCAGAACGGCCTCCGTCTGGCCCGGGGCACGCTCATCGCCGTCTTCGACGCCGACTTCGTCCCGCCCTCCGACTTCCTCCGACGCACCGTCCCGGCCTTCGCCGATCCGCGCGTGGGGATGGCGCAGGCGCGGTGGGGCCACCTCAACGCCGGGCACTCGCTCTTGACCCGCATCCAGGCTTTCGGCCTCGACACCCACTTCGCCATCGAACAGCGCGTGCGGAGCCTGGCCGGATGCTTCATCAACTTCAACGGCACCGCCGGCATCTGGCGGCTGGCGTGCATCGAAGATGCGGGCGGCTGGCAAAGCGACACGCTCACCGAAGACCTCGACCTGAGCTATCGGGCACAGCTCAGAGGGTGGCGCTTCCGCTACCTCCCCGAGCTCGAAGCGCCGGGCGAGCTGCCCGTGGACATCAACGCCCTCCGCTCCCAGCAATTCCGATGGACGAAGGGAGCCGCTCAGACGACCCGGAAGATGCTCGGCCCGCTGTGGCGGTCGGCGCAGCCGTGGCGCGTCAAGCTCGAGGGCACGTTGCACCTGACGGCCCACATCGTCTTCCCCTTCGTGGTGCTCGTCGCCGCGCTCCACGCGCCTCTCATGCTCTTCAAAAACCTCGGAGAAGGCCCGGGCGAGCTGTATTTCGCCGTGATGGGCGTCGGGCTCACGGGCTTCGTCGGTTTCTTCCTCGCTCAGCTTTTCGCCCAGCGCGCCCTCTATCCGGACTGGCCGCGCAGGACGATGCTCTTCCCGCTGTTCATGGCCGCGAGCATGGGCATGGCCGTCAACAATACGCGGGCGATCTGGGAAGCCGTGCGCGGCAAGCGCTCCGCGTTCGTGCGCACGCCCAAGTACGACGTGCACGCACAGGGCAACCAGCGGGCCTGGTGGCGCACCCGGTATGCCGAGACGCGCATCCCCGGCATCGTATGGATCGAGATCATCCTGACGCTCTATTGCCTGGCCGGGCTCGGCGTCACGCTCGTCTACGGCGAGTGGGCGGCGGCCCCTTTTCAGGCGCTCTTCACCCTCGGCTTCGGGCTCGTCGCGGCCTTCAACGTGCGTCAATTCCGACAGGCCCGGCCGGCCCGTCGGACAATCGCGCAAAGATTTGCCTGAGCTACGCGGGATTGCGTACCTTGCGGCGCGACGGCCCGGCGGGACCCGGCACGCCTCACGAGGGGCTTCCGCCTGCGAGACCCGCGCATGCATGCCTCCCGCCCGTCGCCTGCGTTCTCACGCGCTTTCTCATCCACGGTATGCCGCTCCCCAACCTGCAACATATGCTTTCGCTCCTCGACAAGGGACGTGCCGAAGAAGCGCTGCCGCTTCTGGAGGAGCTCGTCACGTCGGTTCCGGCCTATGCCGCCGCACATGTGGCGCTCGCGCGTGCCTACGAGACCGAGCATCGGTGGGACGAAGCCTTCCATAGCTGGCAGAAAGCCCGCTTCCTCGTGCCGAACAGTCCCGCCGTGGCCGCGGGTCTCCGGCGCGCCGCCATCGCACGGGCGCACCCCGGGGCCGCTCCGACCGAAGCGCGGCGGCCCGCCGAACGCACCGGGGCCGTAGAAGCGCCCGTGGAGACGCCGGCGTGGACGAAAGTGGGCGAGGTGGTGCAACCCGAGCCGGACGAAGCCCCCCCCGACTTCGAGGACCTCGACCGCCTCATCGAGGAGCTGGAGTCGGCGCGCATCGTGCCCGACCCGGAGCCCCATGCCATCCCGCCGCCGGATCTGGAGAACGAGATCGACGACATGGTGTCCGAGACACTCGCGAAGATCTACGCCTCACAGAGCCAGTTTGAGGAAGCCGCCCGCGTCTACGAGAAGCTCGCCGCCCAGCAGCCGGAGCGCGCCACCGAGTTTCTTCACCTCGCCACCGAGATGCGACGAAAAGCATCGTGACGCGTCCACGGTGAGCCTATGACGCCTCCTCCCTTCGCGCGGCTCTTCGCGAAAGAGACCCGCCTCGTCGCCGGGCTCATGAGCGGCACCTCGCTCGACGGCGTGGATGCGGCGGTGGCGCGGCTCTCGGGGAGCGGGCCCGCCCTTCGCCTCGACGCGCTCGCCTTTGTGAGCCGGCCGTACCCGGAAGCGCTGCGCGCTGCGCTCCTCGCCAACTCCACGCCCGAGACCTCGTCCGTCCGCGCCCTCTCGCAACTCAACGCCCGCCTCGCCCACACGTACGCCGAAGCCGTGCGCGCCGCCGCCGCCGAAGCCGGCCTCGCCGTGGCCGACCTCGACCTCGTCGGTTCGCACGGACAGACGGTCCACCACGTGCCGAAGGCCGAGCCCTGCGCGGGCCGACCCACCACCTCCACCCTCCAGATCGGCGACCCTTCGGCGCTCGCCAACCTCCTCGGCCTCCCCGTCGTGGGCGACTTCCGCACGGCCGACGTGGCGCTCGGGGGGCAGGGCGCGCCCCTCGCGCCGTACTTCGACTACGCCCTCTTTTCCGACGACGCCGAGACGCGCGGGCTGCTCAACCTCGGCGGCATCGCCAACCTCACCGTCCTTCCCGCCGGAGCCCCGCCCGAGGACGTCTCCGCTTTCGACACGGGTCCGGCCAACATGGTGCTCGACGCCCTCGCCCGACGCCACCTCGGCGCGGCCTACGACGCCGACGGCGCACTCGCCGCGCGGGGACGGGTGCGCGAAAGGCTGCTCGCGGAGCTCCTCGCCCACCCGTTCTTCGCCCGGACGCCCCCCCGCTCCACCGGGCGCGAGGACTTCGGCGACGCCTTCGTCGCGGCGATGGAGGCCCGCGCCGCCGCCCTCGGCATCACCGACCCCGCCGACCTCATGGCGACCGCCGCGATGCTCACCGTCCGCTCGATCCACGACGCATATGCGCGCTTCGTCGCCCCGCGCCGGCGGCTCGACGCGCTCCTCGTCTCCGGCGGCGGCGTCCACAACGCCTTCCTCATGGCCCGCCTCGCGGAGGCTTTCGCGCCCGCGCCCGTCCGTTCCGTCGCCGCGTACGGCATCGACCCCGACGCGAAGGAGGCGCTCTGTTTCGCCGTGCTCGCGCACGAGACGGTCAACGGCGTGCCGACGAACCTCCCCTCCGTCACCGGCGCCGCCCGTCCGACGCTCCTGGGCAAGCTCTGCCTTCCGGGCTGAGGGTGCCGAAACTCACCGCTGTCTTCTCTCCCCCTGCCAAAATCGCCATCCCGAGCGAAGTCCGAAGGACGCAGTCGAAGGATCTATGCCTGACGCATTGCTATTTGATGGAACAGAGATCCCTCGACACGCTCGGGATGACGGCTGTTTTGAAGGTGGAATAAGGTGCAAAGTGTGGTATTTCAAGGCGAAATGGTCATATGTATGAAGCTATCGCTCCTCTCCTGCCCTCTTACACGGAACGTCAAATCGTGAAGAAATCGACCGTTCGGGAAGAACGATTCGCCGTCCGGTTCGTGTGAGAGATCCCGTTTTACCCATCGACCGCAAACCGCCCCGCGCCATGTCCGACACCTTCACACCCATTCACGAAGTCGGTGAGTTCGGCCTCATCGAACGGATGCGCGCCGTACTCGGCCCCCCCACGGATCCCGACGTCCGCCTCGGCATCGACGACGACGCGGCGGTGTACGGCATCGGCGAGGGGCGCATGCACGTCTTCACGACCGATGCGCTGATCGAGGGCGTCCACTTCGACCGCGCGTTCATGCCCATGCCGCACCTCGGCGTCAAGGCCGTCGCCATCAACGTGAGCGACGTCGTGGCGATGAACGCGCAGCCGCGCTTCGCCACCATCGCGCTCGGGCTGCCCGCCTCGATGTCGGTCGAACAGGTCGAGGGCTTTTACGCGGGCGTGCGGCAGGCGTGCGAGGCGTACGGCGTCACGCTCGTCGGCGGCGACACCACGACGGCGCGCTACCTGACGGTGGTCGTCTCGATGATCGGTGAGGCGCGGGAGGAGGCGCTCGTCTTCCGGCGCGGCGCGCGTCCCGGCGACCTGATGTGCGTCACGGGCGACCTCGGCGGGGCCTATGCGGGGCTGAAGATCCTCCTCGAACAGCGGCGGGTGCTCCGCGAGACCGAGGGCGACTACGAACCCGACCTCGACCCTTTCCGGTACGTCATCGCGCGGCAGCTCACGCCTACGGCCCGCCTGCAGACGATCCGCGACTGGGCCGGGCGCCGCGTCCGCCCGCACGCGCTCATCGACGTCTCGGACGGCCTGGCCTCCGAAGTGCATCACCTCTGCCGCCAGAGCGACTGCGGGGCGCTCGTCCGCACCGCCGCGCTCCCCATCCACCCCGAGACCCGCGCCGTCGCCGACGAGTTTCGCGAGGACGTGGACACGTACGCGCTCTTCGGCGGCGAGGACTACGAGCTCCTCTTTGCGCTCCCGGAAGAAGACCTCGACCGGCTCGACCCCGAAAGTTTCACCGTCGTCGGGCAGTTCACCGAGGCGAGCGAGGGCATCCGCGCGCAGACGCCCGAAGGCGGCGTCATCCCCCTCACGGCCGGGGGGTATCAGCATTTCAGCGACGGGGCGTGAGGCGTTCTGCGCTCGCCGTCAGTACGGGAAGGCGCAGACCCGGTCCGCCTCCCGCCACCGTTCGAGCAGGCTCCGGCGCTCCCGCTGACGGCGCATGAAGCCCGGCGCATCCGTCCCGATGGGCGAGCCGGGCGGCGCAGCGACGGCGGCGGGCCGTTCGTCCGTGCGATAGAGACGGAAGAGATACCGGTCGATCTCGTCGTAGAGGAGGCTCCGGTGGGAGACGGTCTCGTGGTCGCGGCGGGTGCCGGGGTTGTCTTCGAGCCACGCGTGCAGCTCGCGGAGGTGTTGCGTGACCCGGGCGCGCACGGCAGGGGCGAGGCGGGACTGCTCCGCCGTTTCGAGGAGGGCGTCCGTCCACACCCCCTGCACGATGCGCTGAAGTTCGGCGTCATACGGGTCTTCCGGGACCTTCTTTTCCCAGATCTCTTTCGAGACCCGGGTGAGGGTCTCGCTCAATCCCGGCCGTTCGTCGTCGAAGTCCTCCTGATAGGCGAGGCGCGCCAGACGTTCGGGCTGGAGGAGGAGGCCGAGCGTCATCGTCGCGGTCACCTCTGCGGGGGCATACGGGTCGAAGACGGGCGCCGTGCGGCTCGCGAAAAGCTCGCGGTGTGCGGGGAAGCCCGGGGGGCGGGGCGGGATCGCCCGGCGGATGCGTTCGGGCAGGCGGAGCGCCTCGGGCGTGAGCGTGGCGAGCATCGCGTTGAGCGCGGCGATCTGCCCGGCGGCCGGCACGACCTCCGGCAACGGCTGCGTGTCCCCGCGCAGCGCATAGCCGTACTGCACGCCGCCGACCATCTTCGCCACGGCTTCCGTCTGATACCGGTGGTGGAGATAGAGCGGCACGAGCGCTTCCTGAAGCGTGGCAAGCGGCCGTCCCTGGCGGATGGTCGAGAGACCGAACCGGTCGAGCGCGACCTTCCGCACCTCCATCTCGTGATCGAGCATGCGCACGGGGTCGTCGCCGTTGTCCCACAGATGCGCCAGCGGATGCGCCCCGCCGGGCGGACGCGCGTCGGCGTCGGTGATGTAGTACAGCCCCTCGGCGCGCGCCTCGTCGAGGATAGCCGCGAGGGCGGCGCGCTCGTCGGTCGTGTCGGGGAAGTCGGTGTAGCCGTACCGGATGGTTATTTTATCCCACGCGCCGATGCCGACGGCGTATGCGTCGTCGAGCGAGAGGTCGCCCTCCGGCGTGAGGGTGACGAGCGGGGCGGGATAGTCCATCACCGAGGCGCGGTCGTTGACCGAGGCGGCGAAGTTGTGCGCCAGGCCGAGCGTGTGGCCGACCTCGTGCGCGGAGAGCTGGCGGAGGCGGGCGAGCGCGGCGGCGAGCATCGGGTCATCCTCAGGGGAGAAGCCGTCCGCGTGGTCGCCGGAGAAGGGCGAGAGCAGCCCCTGGGCGATGAGGTAGTCCTGCCGCACGCGAAGCGAGCCGAGGAGCACGTGCCCCTTGATGATCTCGCCCGTGCGCGGGTCCGTCACCGACGAGCCGTAGCTCCATCCGCGCGTGGCCCGGTGCACCCAGTTGATGACGTTGTACCGGACGTCCATCGGGTCGGCGCTGTCGGGCAGGACCTCGACGTGGAAGGCCTCACGGAAGCCCGCCGCCGTAAACGCCTGGTTCCACCAACGGGCGCCGTCGAGGAGGGCCGAGCGCACCGGCTCCGGCGTGCCGGGATCGAGATAGTAGACGATGGGTTCGACGGGGTCGCACAACCCCTCGGCGTCGCGCGGGCCGGCGCACGCCAGCCGGTGCCGGTTGATGAAACGCTTCTCCCGATCCTCGCCGATGGGCGTGGCGTAGTCCATGTACGACATCCCGAAATAGCCCGAGCGCGGGTCGAAGACGCGCGGCTCATACCCCGGCGGCGGCAGCTTCACGAACGAATGCCGCTCGCGAAGCGTGACCGCGTACGGGTCGGCGGCCACGTCGCGTACGAAGCGGCCCGGGTTCTCCGTCGTGAACGTGAGGACGGCCTCCATCTCCGTGTTCTCGGGGAAAGCCTTGAGCACCGGCGGGTACGGGGCGCTCCGGGCCGCATCGAGGCGGAAGCTGCCCTGCCCCGTCCCCCTGAGCCTGCGCGCGGCCCCGTGCGCGTCCCGCACGACGAATGCCGTGGCGTCGACGAGCACGCGCCCATCCGTCTCGGCGGCGGCGGTGAAGCCCCACACCACGCTCGGCGCGAAGGCGTCCGCCACGGACCGACGCTCGGCGGCATTGTCCGTGTCCGCCCGAAAGCGCAGGTTCGGCTCGACGAGCAGCACCTTCGGCCCCATGCGCTCGAACCGCACCACACGCTCGCCGCCGAGCTGGTTGCGGTCCAGCCCGACGTCGTTCGATCCGAGCCCCCCGGGCAGCGAGACGACGTACAGGAACTCTTCTCCGAAGCGCGGGATTTCGAGCCAGACCGTGCCTGCCGCCGCGTCCCAGTAGATCGGGAAAAAGCCGTCCATTTTTTCGAGACCCTCCGTCTTCTCGGCAATCGAGGGCAGCTTTTGCGCCGCAACGGAGAGCGGGAGGAGGAGGCTGAGAAGGAGCGAGAGAAGGAACGGCCGAAAACGCATCATGACACCGTGGGGTTTGGGGTGAGCGAAGCACGCCGCCAAGATAGGGCGCGTGCGCGAGGGAGCCAAGCACCGCACCGGAGGCGGCGCATGCGGCCGGGAAGCGCAAGACGTCGCGAGCGTCAGGCGGGCGGGCCTCTTCGGCGCGCGGTTCAGCGGCGGGTCTCTTCCCCCGCGAGCGTTCCGGCACACATACGAGCGGCGACGGTTGATCCGGTCACGGAGAAGCGTTTCTGGCGGGGGCGGGTGCGTCCAGGAAGGCCTACCCCGATGATGAGCCCGGCGCCGATCCGTGACCGGGAACGGGATCGGTGGGGCGGGGGGGCCTCATGCGGCGACAAGAGCTTCACCGGTCTCGACATCGAAGAAATGCATCCTTTCGAGGAAAAAGCCCAGATATACTTCCGTTCCCGGGGCAGGAAGCGACTGCGGCGGCACGCGCGCGATCACCTGCACGTTTCCCTTCCGGGCATGGACGAATATCTCGTTGCCCATCGGCTCGAGCATCTCAAGGGAAAAGCGCTCCCCTGCAATCCGCCCCGGGGCAGGCTCTTCAACGACGACTGAAATATCTTCCGGCCGAATTCCCAGAACGACGCGGCGGCCAACGGAAGCGCACAGCGATGCACGATGCTCCTGCGCCAGAGGGAACGCGATCCCGTGGTCTACCGACCGGAAGGACAGCGTATCTCCCGCCGTAAGCGATAGCCGTCCCTCGATAAAGTTCATGCCCGGACTTCCGATAAATCCGGCGACGAAACGGTTGGTCGGGTGTGCATAGAGATGCATGGGAGGGGCAATTTGTTGCACCTGCCCGTCCTTGAGCACCACGATCCTGTCTCCCAGGGTCATGGCCTCCACCTGATCGTGGGTCACGTAGATCATGGTGGCCTCCAGTTGCCGGTGTAATCGGGCGATTTCGGTGCGCATCTGTTGCCGCAACTTGGCGTCCAGGTTCGAGAGCGGCTCGTCGAACAGAAAGACCTTCGGACGCCGCACG
This sequence comes from Rhodocaloribacter sp., assembly GCF_056451265.1. Lineage (NCBI taxonomy): Bacteria > Pseudomonadati > Rhodothermota > Rhodothermia > Rhodothermales > Rhodothermaceae > Rhodocaloribacter > Rhodocaloribacter sp. The sequence continues at coordinate 17,660 of NZ_JBWOPL010000038.1, forward strand.
AGCGCCCGGCCAACGGCAACGCGCTGACGCTGACCGCCGGAGAGCTGTCCGGGCCTGCGATCCAGAATCTCGGTGATGGAGAGAATCTCGGCGGCTTCCGCTACCCGTTCCCGGATTTCCTCCCGGGGAAATTTACGCAACCTGAGCCCGAAGGCCATGTTTTCGAAAACCGTCATGTGTGGGTAGAGCGCATAGTTCTGAAAGACCATGGCGACATCGCGATCCTTGGGCTGCAGGTCATTCACGACGCGTCCGCCGATAGAGACCAGCCCCCCCGAGATCCCTTCGAGACCGGCGATCATGCGCAGAATGGAGCTTTTTCCGCAACCCGACGGACCAACGAGGACGAGCAATTCTCCATGGTCGACTTCCAGGCTGACGTCGCGCACGGCTACGGAACCGTCCTCATAAACCTTTCGAATCCGTTCCAGCTTCACCCGGGCCATCGTCCCCCCGCATATGGTTGTGAGCAATAATCTTCGGGTTAGGATGCGTCAACGCGCGGCGTCGATGCTCGTCATCAGGCGGCGGGCATTTTCGGTGAGGACCTCGAAGCGTCCTTCGGCGATGGCCTGCCGGTCGAGCAGAGCGCTCCCGACACCGACGGCGCAGGCGCCGGCCCGGAGCCATTCCCCCGCATTGTCGAGCGTAACCCCTCCGGTCGGCATCAGGCGGAGATGGGGCATGGGCGCCCGCACGGCCCGGAAGAACTCCCTCCCCACCACACCTGCGGGAAAGACCTTGACGACGTCGGCCCCGGCTTCGTGAGCCGTCTGGATCTCCGTCGGGGTGAAGGCCCCCGGCATCGCCGGAACCCCCGCCGCATGCGCCGCCGCAACGATCTCCGGCTTGAAGATGGGACTAACGACGAAACGTGCGCCGGCCGCCACCGCCTCGGCGGCGGCCTCAGGGGTGAGCACGGAGCCGACCCCGAGCAGGATCTCGTCGCCAAAGACCCGGGCCGCCTCACCAATCAGCCGGAGCGGCGCCGGCGCCGTCATGGTTATCTCGACGGCCCTGACGCCTCCGTCACGCAGAGCCGCCACAACCGGGCGAAGCACCTCTCCGTCGTCCAGCCGGATCACGGCCACGGCTCCCGCCCGCATGAACCTGCTCAACAACTCGTCTCGCATAGAACCCCATCAAAAAATCACGGGTTGCCCTCGGGGGCTGACATTAGTCCTCAAAAATATTAAATTCCCGGGTGGTTCACAATTGAAATATTATTTCAAATATAAAACAACCATGTCGTCATCCGAGGGGACCTCATACCTCGCCTTCGACCTGGGCGCTTCGAACGGCCGGGCGCTCCTCGGACGTCTGCACGACGGGGAGCTGTCGATGGAAGCGGTGCACCGCTTCGAGACGCCGCTCGTGGCGGAAGGGCAACGGCTCTACTGGGACATTGAAGCGCTTCAACGCCATCTCGAGGAAGGGCTTCGGCAGGCTCTGAAGGCCGCCCCCTCCCTGCGCAGCGTATCGGTCGACTCGTGGTCCGTCGACTACGTGCCCCTGGACGCTCACCTTCGCCCGCTCCGGCGCCCTTACAGTTACCGGGATCCCGTCCGTGCCCGCTCCATGAAGCGAGCCCTTGAACACGTTGCTCCGGAGAAGATCTATGCCGTCACGGGGATACAGTTTCTCCCGTTCAACACCCTCTACCAGGTCCTTGCAGACCGTGAGGAGGAGCCTGATCTCTTCGAGCGAACCGCCCTCCGGCTCCCCATCGCCGACTATTTCAACCACCGTTTCGGGGGCCGCGCCGTCACGGACTTCTCGATGGCAAGCTGTACCCAGTTGATGGATGCGCGAAAGCGGGTCTGGTCCGGGGCGTTGCTGGCCGCCTTCGACCTGCCGCACCGCGGATGGCCCGAGATCGTCCCCTGCGGCACACGGACGGGTCAGGTGACCGGGATGCCCGGCACGGCCGTGGTGACGGGGTGTTCTCACGACACGGCGTGCGCCGTCGCGGCAACTCCGGCACGCGACGAAGCAGGCGCCTGGGCCTACATCAGTTGCGGAACGTGGTCGTTGATGGGTGTCGAACGGAAAGAGCCCCTCCTTACCGAAGAAAGCCGCGAGGCCGGTTTCACCAATGAGGTTGGGCTGGACGGCGTCATCCGGTTCCTCAAAAATCTTACGGGGCTGTGGGTGCTCCAGGAATGCATGCGCGCCTGGAAAGAGGCCGGCCGGACCATTTCCTACGATGCGCTGCTTCGCGAAGCCGCCGGCGTTCCGCCCTCCGACGGGCTGATCGACCTGGAGGATCCTCGTTTCTTGGAACGTGGCGACATGCCCGGACGCATCGCCGACTGGCTCGGGGAGCATGACCGTTCCGTACCCGAAACGCCTCCCGCCCTGTGCCGGATGATCCTCGAAAGCCTTGCCGAGTGTTACCGGCGTACGCTGACGACGCTCGAAGGGCTGCTCGGTCGGCGCATCGACACGATCCACCTGGTTGGCGGCGGCTCCCGCAATCCCCTGCTTTGCCGGCTCACCGCCACGGCGTGCCGGCGGAAAGTGGTGGCCGGTCCCGCCGAAGCCACCGCCGCGGGCAACCTGTTGATACAGGCTCGCACCATGGACGACCTGCCCGAGGGACTTTCTATCCGGGACGTGGTGCGCGGCTCCTCCGACATGAGGATCTATTCCCCGCCTTCCTGACCTCCATCGAAGTCTGACCTGAATTCCCAAGCGACCCATGTTTGCCCTTGAACCTGTTGAAAACCTGTGGATCGACACCGTCGCCGCCCGACTCGATCCGCTGGATCGCCTCGTCTACCGATCCAACCTCCTGGGCGCCGACTGGCGTGTGACCAATACGGGAGGCGGCAATACTTCTTCCAAGCTCCTCGAGAAGGACCCGCTGACGGGCGAGCCGGTCGAGGTGCTGTGGGTGAAAGGGTCCGGCGGCGACCTTCGAACGGCCCGGCGCGAGCACTTCGCCTCGCTTTACATGGACCGGTTGCGAGCGTTGCAGGACCTCTATGCCGCATATCCGGAGCGCGGCCCCAAAACGCCGGCCGAGGATGCCATGGTGGAAAGGTACCCCCACACCACGTTCAACCTGAACCCGCGTGTGCCGAGCATCGACACCCCGCTGCACGCCTTCGTGCCCTACCGGCACGTCGACCATACGCACCCGGTGGCGTGCATTGCCCTGGCCACGGCCCGCGACGGGGAACGCCTCACGCGCGAAATCTACGGCGACGAGGTGATCTGGACCGACTGGCAGCGGCCCGGCTTTGAACTCGGGCTGACCTTGCAACGCATCTGCCGGGAGCACCCGCGAGCCAGGGGCGTGCTTCTGGGCGGGCACGGCCTGATCAACTGGGCCGATGACGACCGGGCGTGCTACCATCTGACGCTCGAGTTGATCAACCGTGCCGTAGCCTACCTGGCTCCCCATCTCAAGGAGCGTCCCCTGTTCGGCGATGTTCGTTATCCGGCGCTGCCGGAGCAGGCACGAGAGCACCTGTCGGATTCGCTCCTGCCCTGGTTGCGCGGCCGCCTTAGCCGAACTCGGCGCGTCCTCGCCACCGTCGAGGCCGGGGACGATGCGCTGGCTTTCGTGGGTTCCCATGATGCGCCGCGCCTCGCAGAAATGGGCGCGTCCTGCCCCGACCACTTCCTCCGCACCCGCATCAAGCCCCTCTATGTAGACTGGAACCCGGAGCAAGAGGACGAAGCAGCCCTGCGCGAAAAGATCGTGGACGGCCTGGCAACGTATCGGGAAGACTACCGCGCCTACTACGAGCGGCGCCGCCGTCCGGACTCCCCGCCCATGCGCGGAGCCGACCCCTCCGTGTTCCTCATCCCGGGGATCGGAATCGTGGCCTGGGGCAAAAGCAAGAGCGAGAGCCGGGTAACCGCCGAGTTTTTCCGGGCCGCCATCGGGGTAATGGCCGGCGCCGAGGCGGTCTCCGAATACACGGCGTTGCCCCGTCAAGAAGCCTTCGATATCGAGTACTGGCAACTGGAGGAGGCCAAGCTGCGCAGGATGCCCCCCGAGAAGGAGCTCTCACGCCGCATCTTCGCCGTCGTCGGCGGAGGGAGCGGCATCGGCCGGGCGCTCGTGCGGCGGCTCGTCAGAGACGGCGGCGTCGTGGCCGTCCTTGACCGGGACGAGGCCGCCGCCCGCGACGTGGCCGAAGAGCAGTTGCAACGCCTTGGTAAAGGCATCGGCGTGGCGGGCACGGGCATCAGCAATTGCGGCGACCTGATCGCCCTGCCGTGCGACGTCACCGATCGGGCCTCCATCGACCGGGCCCTGCGCCAGGTCATGCTGGCCTATGGAGGCCTCGACGGCGTGGCCGTCACCGCCGGCCTATATGCCACGCCGGACGCCGAAGGTCGCAACGACGTGGACGGCTGGATGCGCAGTTTCTCCGTTAACACGCTCGGCCCCTATCTCGTGGCGGAGGAGGCTTCCCGAAGATGGCGCGAGCAGCAGCTCGATGCCGCCCTCGTCATTGCTACGAGCGTCAACGGTATCGTGGCCAAGCGGGGCAGCCTGGCCTACGATGCCAGTAAAGCTGCCGCCAATCATCTGGTGCGCGAGTTGGCCATCGCCCTGGCGCCCCGGGTGCGGGTCAACGGCGTCGCTCCCGCCACCGTCGTCGAGGGCAGCCGCATGTTTCCCCGGGATCGCGTCATGGCGTCGCTGCTGAAATATGGACTACCCTTCGACGAAGCCGAAGACACGGACACGCTGCGCGGCCGCCTGTCCGCCTTCTATGCCGAGAGGACCCTGCTCCAAGAACCCATCACCCCGGACGACCAGGCCGAAGCCTTCTTCTGCCTGCTCAGCAACCGCCTGAGCAAGACCACCGGCCAGATCCTCACCGTCGACGGCGGCCTCATCGAAGCGTTTCAGCGTTGAGACCTCTCGACGGCGACGCTTGTCGCTCCAAACCTGAACGCACTACTCATGCGACGACGCACTTTTATCCGACGGATGGGATGGACGGCCGGCACGCTGGCGCTGGCTCCGCGCAGCCTCTCCTTCCCCGAAAACCACTACCTGAACGACGTTCCCGAGAACTCCTTCCGGCCTCTCCTCGATGCCCTCCGGAAAGAGCCTCCCTGCCGGGCCGACGTTCGTGTAGAACGGGGCGCCCCGCGCCTCTTCCTCCAGGGTGAGGAGACGGCGCCGCTCTTCGGCCTGAGCACCTCGCTACTCGCCACCGTGGACAACTTTCGGCAGATGGGCATTCGCTTGCTGCAACCGCACCTCGGCCTCGCTTCCGCCTGGACCGGCCCCGGCCGGTACGACTTCACCCGGCTCGAAGCCTACCTGATACGCCTCCTCTCCCGCCATCCCGACGCCTACTTTTTCCCGCGCCTCCAGCTTCAAACCCCGATTTGGTGGAAAGAGGCCCACCCGGAAGAAACCATCGTCTATGGGCTCGACTACGACGAACGCTCATACGACGTCATTCGAAAGAAAAACCTGCCTCTGGCCGAAGGAGACCATCATTTCACCAACTTCTACGGGGAAGCATGGGAGGCCTCCTACGCCTCGGAGGTCTGGAAGCGGGACACGTCGGACATGCTCCGGGCCTTCGTTCATTTCATCGAGGAAAGCCCGCTCGTAAGCCGCGTCATGGGCTACTTTTTCGTCCACGGGAGAACGGAGGAATGGAACGTGCCGGGAGCCGACTGGCTGCCGGATTACAGCGCTCCGATGGTCCGGGAAGCCGGTCCCATCCCTTCTCCCCGGGAACGCCTGTACACCTGCTACGGGCTCCTCCGCGATCCCGCCCGGGAGGCCGGGGTGATCGACTTCTACCGGAGGTTTCACCTGATCCGCGCCCGTCTGGTGGCCGACCTGGCGGCGGCCATCAAGGACGCCATGGACGGGCGTGTGCTCTGCGGCACCTTCTTCACCTATCTGATGGAAGTGCCCCGCATCCAGGAGAGCGGCCATCTGGTCCCGCGGCCGGTGCTCGAAAGCCCTCATATCGACGTCATTGCCTGTCCGTACACCTATCAGGCCACGAACGATCCGGAGGCCGAGCGCTGGGAGAGCGACCTCTATGATGGAGCCGGCAACCGGCTCGGGCGCGCCCGAGGGGTAGGCGGCGACGGCGCGTTCCGGGTGATGACGGCCTCCCTCCGGAAGCACGGCAAACTCTTCGTCTCCGAAATCGACCCCAGCACCTACCTGGACACCGGTCGGAGCTGGCCCGGCATCGGAGGGTCCGGGCACGAGACAGAGGAAGGCACCCGACACATCCTGCGGCGCGACCTGGGACGAGCCTTCGCCGAAGGCGTCGGAGGATGGCTCTATGACTTCGGCCCTCATTACGCCGTAAAAAAAGGCTGGTACGGCGCCCCCCCCATCATCAAGACCGTCCGGGAGATGGTCGACCTGTTCGAAGCGCGGCGGCAATGCGACCTGGCTTCGCCGGCCGAGATCGCCCTCATAGCCGACCCCGAGAGCTTCTTTGCTACGCAGCACTGGCTGGCTGCCCGCCCCTGGCCGGGACAGGGCATCCGATATTCCGATTTTTTCAACCACTGGTTTCTCAACGCGCAGGCGCGCACGACCAACCGCGTGGGCAGCCCGCTGGACCTCCTCTTCCGCTTTGACCTGACGAAAGAAGCGTTGCTTCGCTATCGACTGCTCCTGGTCCCCAATGCTTTTATGCTCTCCGCGAAGGAAATCGACGACCTCCGTGCGATGCTTGCAGGCAGCGGGGTTACCGTCGTGTGGTATTACGCTCCGGGACTGCTCGGACCGGAAGGAGCGGACCCTACCCGGATGAGTCGGCTGACGGGCTTCACCTTCCAGCCGCTCGACGATCCCGGCCCGCTGCTGATCGACGTCGAACGACCGGACGGCGCCTCTTCCCGCTTCGGGGTCATGAGTCCGGCTTATTACCACCCCCGGTTCGCCGTATGCGACGAGGACATCGAAGTCCTGGGGCGGTGGACCACGCCTCGACGTCCCGCTCTCGCCCGCAAATCCATGGACGGGTGGACCTCGGTCTATGCCGGCGCCGCGCCGCTCCCTGCCGAGCTCCTGCGGCGGCTGGCATCCGACGCCGGCGCCCGCCTCTGGACGGATCGCCCGGCCATTGTGGCGGCTACACGCGGCTCCGCCATGCTCGTGGCCACCGAGGCCGGCCTCCACACGCTCTCGCTCCCCGTGCCCATGCGTGCCGAAGGCGCCGGCCCCCTTCGAACCGTGCATACCTTTCCCCTCAATTTCGGGGAGGTGAGGCTCTTCTCTGCCGCGACCTGATTCCCGACTCCCGAACCCGCCCGTATCCTTGCCGAATGTCCGGCCGTTCTCCACTCCGAAGTTCTCCCGCCAGAAACGCGCCATGACTGATCTGCTGAGCCTCCAGGACCGTGAGCCTCCGATGGGGGATGTCGCCGGGCATCAACCCTTCGCCTTCTGCCGCGCCCTGTGGACCCCTCCTTTGCCCGGCGAGGACGGCGCGCCGGAGCGTCGCATCATCCATGCCCGCGTCCTGCCGTTTCACGGTCTCGCGCGCCTGCGCCGGCTCGGCCTCCGCCCGGCCCGGGGTTATCACAAGTGCGGGAGCCATGCCGCCATCGACCACGTGACGGCCTTCCGGATGCTTCTGTGGGACGGCCGGGCCTGGCGCCTCCACCGCCACGTCCGCGACGTAGCGCCCGCGCCGGACGGAGGGGTGGTGTGGTTCGAGCTGGGAAACATCGAGACGCGGGCGGCCCTGGTGGAGATCCGCCGGTGCGCCGTCGATGGCTGGTGGCCGTCGTGGAACCTGGCTTCGGGGGGCCTCTTGCTCGAAGGGGAATTGTCCGACCCCCTGGCTCCGTGCCGCGAAACGCTGCTCACGGTTGAGCCGATACGGCCGGCGACCGACGCCGTGGGGTTGCGGAGGTCCCTGGAGGACGGAGCCGTACGTTTCCGTTCGGAATACCTTGACGTGGGTTTCTGCCTGAGCCGAGCCGGGTTTTCCCACCTGGCCCTCGGACCGCGCGCCGGCAGGACGGACGTGCTTCGGCGCCGTCCCGGCCTCTTCTTCCAGGGCCCGCAACTTCACCCGGTAGGCGCTCCCCCGGTCGTACAGCCGGCGCTCCGCCATCAGGTGACGGGCGTCACCCGGGTCGAGGGCAACCGGGTCGTCTACGAACTGACGCTTGGCGCCGACGCACAGCAGTATCGCCTGAGCTGGGAGATCTGGCCGGACCGGCTTGTGCTCGAGGCCGAGCGCTACGGAGCGCGTCCCATGCGGGCCTGGCGGTCGAGTGCCTGGACCCTGGGACTCGACTGCACCGTCACCCCGGCTCACGCCCTGAGCGCGCTCAGGCAAACGGGAGAGACGGGCCTGCTCCTCCTGCCCGCCTGGCTCCACTTTCCCGGCCACGGCAGCTTCCGCCTCGAAAGCACCGGCGACGACGTCCTGCTTCGGAGCGACGCCTTTCGCCCGCTCGACCTGACCACGCTGGAACTGAAACTGGGTGAGGAGCCGCAACCCGAGGGCGACTATCTCCTGCGCCCGGGACGCTTCCGGACGCGCCTTACCTGGCAGGTCGATGCGCCCGTTCCCCGGCTGCGCGAGGACGCGCCCGCCGAGATCGTCCGTGCCTTGCAACGATGCACCCTCACCGCCTTCACGTTTCGCGCCGATACGGGCACGCTCAGCAACAACGGCGCCTCCATCCATTGCCCCATCTGCATGGACGGCTGGTCCGCCGTGGCACGGAGCGCGGGCCGGCTCCTTCCCCACCTCGAAGCAATGGACCTCGTTCGATACTCCCTCGAACGCTGGCTCGACGGCGGCCCCGGCTATACCAGCGGGTATCTCGGTTATGCGGACCATAGGGCCGAAGACGAGTATCTGATGACCGGCGCCGCCTGCCTGCTCGGCCTGGCCGACCTGCTCGAACACGCCGGCACGCCGGGCTGGGTCAACCGGCGCCACGAGTCCCTGCGGCAACAACTGGCGGCCATGCGCGCGCGCGACCTCGACGGCGACGGTCTCGTCGAAAGCCCCTATCGCACCGGAGTGAGCGGCTCCGGTCAGTGGAGCACCTGCTGGTTCGACGTCGTGTCTTATGGGTGGAAGGATGCCTTCACCAATGCGCTTCTCTATCCGGCGCTCGTGCGCCTTGCCGCCCTCTTCCCACGACTGGGGGCCCCCGAACTGGCCCGAGGCCTCGAGGACTGGGCCGCCCGCCTTCGGGCAAGCTATGTCCCGACCTTCTACAACGAAACCACAGGCTGGCTGGCCGGATGGCGATGCGCCGAGAACCGGCTGCACGATTTTGCCTTCCTCCCCCCCAACGGCGCTGCCGTCTGTGGCGGCCTGCTCGACAACGAACTGGCCCGTGACGTGATCGCGCGCCTCTGGACCGAGACGCAACGGATCGGCCTGCCCGACGCCTCGCTCGGCCTGCCGGGAAACCTCCGGCCCATCCCCGACGAAGATCTGGCCGATATCATGCAGGGCTATCCGTTCGGGTTCTATCAGAACGGCGGGCGCACCCATGCCCAGAGCCGTCACTTCGTCGGAGCACTCTACCGGGTGGGAATGAACCGGGAGGCCGACCTCCTCCTCCGACGCCTGTGTGCGGGCCTTGCCGATGGCGCCGTCTTTGGGGGATGTCGCAGCGGCGTCGACTGGCGATACTGGGACGACCGGCCCTGCGGATACGAAGGCTTGCTCACCGACCAGTTCGGCATTCTGGCGACGGCGATGGAGGTTTTTGCTCCCGTCTGAAACGGGATCACAGGCTCTGCGGCGGCTGATAGGCCCCGCCGCTCCGTTCCCTGGCCTTCGCCCGGCGGTACCCCGTCTCCCGGAACGCGGCGACCGGATCCAGCGCCGCCCCCCGGCGGCGTCGCGCCTCGGCCACCAGCGGTCCCGCATCCGTCCGGAAGGCCGACATCAGCGCCTGCTCGGCCATCAGCACATCACACCCGTTCTGCGCTGCCTCCAGTGCCGACCGATCGACCAGCAGGGCCTGCGCATAGGCCCGCTGGAGGTTGTCTACGGTCTGCAACAGGGCCTCGATCGGATCCTTCACGTTGTGGCTCTGGTCGATCATGTAGGCCGGCGCAAACCCGTCTATCCGCTCATCTCGCGCCGCATCTACCAGTTCGTTAAAGACGAGAAAAAGCTGGTACGGTTTGATGGATCCGGCCGTCAGATCGTCGTCGCCGTATTTGGCGTCGTTGAAGTGGAAGCCGCCGAGCTTGCCGGCCGTGATGAGCCGGGCCACGACGAGTTCGATGTTGGTGTTCGGAAGATGATGTCCCAGGTCGACCAGGCAGAAGGCCCGTTCGCCGAGCGCCTGCGCCAGCATCAACGAAGAGCCCCAGTCCTGCACGACCGTCGCGTAGAAGGCCGGCTCGTAGGGCTTGTGCTCGGTGAAGAGACGCCAGCCCGACGGCAAGTGATCGTAGATCTTCCGGAGACCGTCGAGGGTCCGCTCGAAGCTTCGGCGCAAATGCATCTGCCCCGGATAATTGCTCCCGTCGGCAAGCCAGATCGTGAGCGCTTCCGAGCCGAGCGCCCGCCCCACCTCGATGACGTGCAGGTGGTGCGCCACCGCCTGTTCCCGCACGGCGGCCTCAGGATGCGCGAGAGAACCGAACTTGTAGGAAAACGGCTGGCCGGGCTGATCCTGGAAGGTGTTCGAGTTGACGGCGTCGAAGCCCAGGCCAAGGGCGTCGGCATGGCGGCGAAGGGCAGCGGGGTCCTCAGGCTCATCCCAGGGGATGTGCAGGGAAACGCGGGGCGTGGCCCCGGTGAGCCGGTGGATGACGGCGATGTCCTCCATCTTCTCATAGATGTCCCGGGGCTCGCCGGATACGGGAAAACGGCCGAAGCGCGTCCCGCCCGCCCCCAGCGCCCAAGACGGCGCCGCCACCTCGAAGGCTCCCACCTGCGTGAGGATCGCTTCGGCGTCCAGCCCTCGGCGGTGAAGCTGCCCGGCCAGGGTCTCCAGATCCTGCTCATGATCGCCGGACCGGGTTGCGTTCATCTTTTCAATGGTCTCCTGAACAGACATGGTCGTATTGCCTGAAATGAAACAGCAGGGTTCATCGGCCGAGGAAGCGGTCGCGCCCGGCCACCAGGGCCGCGATCTTTCGATCGACGACGGAGCGTTTGAGCATCCAGAAGCCGCAGTCGGGATGGACCCAGCGGATGCGGTCCGATCCGGCGGCCTGCGCCGCCCGATCGATGCGGGCCGCCACCTCGTCGGCGGTCTCCACATGGTTGACCTTGACGTCGATGACGCCGACGCCGAGGGCGATCCGGTCGTCGATATGGGCAAGGGCCGCCAGGTCTTCCGCCGGCCGGTGGGCCAGCTCCAGCACCAGATGATCGCATTCGAGACTGTTGAGGAAGTCCGTCAATGCCTGCCAGCGGCCCTGCTGGATCGTCTGCCCGCCGTAGTTGCCGAAGCAAAAATGCACGGCCCGCTCGACCTCCACCCGCCGAAGCACCCGGTTGATGGCCTCGGCGGCCAGCGGCGCATATTCGGGGCTGCCCGGGATGTTGGCCTCGTCCACCTGTACGCAGGCGCATGGGAGGCCGGACACCTGCGCCGCCAGCACGTCGGCCAGCGCCAGCGTCAACGCCTCGAAGTCACCATAGTGACGGTCGAGCAGGGTGCGGGCCAGCATGAAAGGACTCGTCAGGGTAAACTTGAACGGCCCCCCGGCCACGGCGGCGGAACGGGCGCAGGCCTCGGACAGGTCGAGCGTGCCTTCGTGCAGGGCCTCACGCACCACCCCGGCGGGTTTCCGGCGAAAGGCCATCTCGGCACGGGCGCGAAACGCCGCCGCATCGGTGCGCCCCACGGCCGTCTCGATGCCTCCGATGCGGCGGACGAAATAGTCGATCATCCCGTTCGTGTCGGGATGGTCGGGATCGAAGCGATACAGTTCTCCGTCGGTTGGCAGGTCGATACCGGCCCGACGCTGCGTGCCGATGACCACGGCCGTGGCGTCGATGACCGTCTGCTCGCCCGGCCAGGCCTGCATCCATTCGAGGGGAGCATACGACCCCACGGTCGTCGTCAGGATCTCCGGCGCGCGGGGCAACGTCTGTCCGGGCAGGCGTGGGAAAGCGGTGTCTGGGGTCATGGTGCGTTCGTATGGGTTCGAAGATCAGGAAAAATCTCAGGCGGTGGCTTCCTCTTCCGCAAGGGCCTCGAGCACGAAGCGCCGGAAGGATTTCTGGAACGTGTTGGCGAGTGTGTCGCCGGGCGCCACGAGCACCCCCCATCCGCCCCGCGTGGGATTGATCGGCACCTCAAGCGGCACCTGGTTCTCGCACATGTAGCGATCCTCCTCCAGCACCTTCGTCGAGAAGGAAAGCTGTTCTTCCAGCCTGGGCCCCAGGAAGCCTTCCGGCTGGGCCATTGCCCAGAAGACGGTGCACGTCTCGCGGGTGTTTGGACTGGGGATGTGCACGAGCATCCGCTCGTCCCCATCCTCGAAAGTCTGCCGGATGGTGGTGAAGTTGGGCAGGTAGCAGCGCTGGCGGCGAAAGTGGGCACGCTGGAGCTTCGAGGGGGTGACGCCGGGCGCTCGCAGGGCCGGGAACGGGGCCTCCATCCGGAAGCCGTCCGCCAGCCGGGTGATCTTCAGCTCGGGCAGGACCGTGTCTGCGGCGGCTCCGAGCGTGGTCCGGTGTGCAAAGGCGAAGTGGGTCATGTCCAGGTAGTTTTCGATCTCGCGCCGGAAGCCACACCGGAACGGCATGGGTTCGGCCACCAGGTACTGCCAGCCGCCGTTTCCTTCGAACTCGGGAACGTCGGGCAGCGGGGCAGCCTCCTCGTCGTCGAGGCGGACCCAGATGATACCGTAGCGTTCCTGCACGGCGAAGGTGTCCAGCGAGGCCCGGTCGAGGAGGTGTCGGGGCGGGTCGGGCAACGAGGGCACGCCAGTGCAGCGTCCATCCCGTGCGAAGCGCCAGCCGTGGTAGGCACAGACCAGCTCGCCGCGCTCCATGTAGGCACAGCTCAGGCGCATCCCCTTGTGGGGGCAGGCGTCGCGGGTGGCCAGCAGGCCGTCTTCGAACCGGGCCACGGCCAGCTCCTCGTCGAGCAGGGTGTAGCGCAGCGCCCGGCCCACCGGAAGGTCGCGCGACAGCCCTACCGGCTGCCACGTCTTGCGCATCGCCCGAAACGGCAGGTCTTCGCTCAACTGCATGGCGGATCAAAGGTTAAGTGGTTGAACGGTGGCTTTCACGGTCGGCAGGGGTCACAGCCGCTCCAGATGCAACCCGCCATCGACCATGACGACCTGTCCGGTCGAATACGGCAGGTCGCCCCGGACGAGCATGGCCACGGCGCGGCCGACATCTCCGGGTTCTCCCCAACGCGGCTGCACCAGCAGCCCCTCGGCGATGAGGCGGTCGTATTTCTCCCGTACGGCGGCGGTCATGTCACTCCGGATGATGCCGGGGCGCACTTCGTAGACGGGAATGCCGTAGGGGCCCAGCCGCACCGCCCACAGACGCGTCGCCATGGCCAGGCCCGCCTTCGAGACGCAGTACTCGCCCCGTTCCACCGAGATCGCCGTGGCCGAGACGGAGCCGATGTTGACGACGACGCCGCGGTAGGCAGGGTCGGCCTTGCGCTGCACGATCATCCACCGGGCGACGGCCTGCGTAAGGAAATAGGGTCCCTTGAGGTTCACATCCAGGACGCGGTCGAAGCTATCCTCGGTAGCCTCGAGCAGGTCGCGCCGATCCACCGGAGCGACGCCGGCGTTGTTGACCAACACGTGCAACCGCCCAAGGGCACGGGCGGCTGCGACGACGGCCTCCCGCCCCGTCCTCGTCCCCACGTCGGCCGAGACGTATGCGACCGCGCCCCCCATGGCCCGCAACCGCTCGAGCGGCTCGGCGACCGCCCCTTCGGGACGCCGACCGCACAGGAGCAGGTCGCAGCCCTCCCGGGCCAGTGCTTCGGCGATCCCCAGGCCAATGCCGGAGGCTCCGCCGGTGATCAGGGCAAGTCGTTTCATGCAATTCTCATCTCAGACAGGGGAAAGAGACACGACGTTTTACGGGGCCAGAGGGGGTATATCGACCCAGGCGCGTCGCTGCCATGAAGCCAGGCCCAGTTCGGCCAGTTGCACCCCCCGGGCCCCGGCCAACAGGTCGTAGGGGAACGGTTCGTCCTTCACCACATGACGGAGAAAGAGCTCCCACTGCGCCTTGAAGGCGTTGTCGTACGTCCGCTGATCGGGCACCTCCAGCCATCCGTCGAAGAAGTCGATCGGCTGCGGCACGTCCGGATTCCAGGCGGGTCGGGGCGTATTGCCGTAGGCCTGCGTCCAGCACCGGCGCAGGCCCGCCACCGCCGAGCCCTTCGTGCCGTCGACCTGGATCGTGAGGAGGTCGTCGCGCCGAACGCGGACACACCATGAACTGTTGAAATGGGCGACGATGCCGCCTTCCAGTTCGAACGTGGCATAGGCGCTGTCGTCGGCCGTGACGGGATAGGGGCGGCCCTGCTCGTCCCATCGTTGCGGCAGGTGGGTGGCCCCCAGGCACGAGACGGCCCGCACGGGGCCGAAGAGATCCTCGAGCACGTAGCGCCAGTGGCAGAGCATGTCCAGGATGATGCCTCCGCCCTCCTCCTTCCGGTAGTTCCAGGACGGCCGCTGGGCCGGAACGGCGTCGCCCTCAAAGACCCAGTAGCCGAATTCGCCCCGCACGGAAAGGATGCGCCCAAAGAATCCGGTGTCGCGAAGCATACGGAGCTTCATGAGACCGGGCAGCCATAGCTTGTCCTGCACCACGCCATGCTTGATGCCTGCATCCCGGGCAGCCTCGTAGAGGGCCAGCGCTTCGGCGGTGGTCAAGGCCGTCGGTTTCTCGCAGTAAACATGCTTGCCGAGCCCGATGGCCTTGCGCACCCCTTCGACCCGCCGGTTCGTGGTCTGGGCATCGAAATAGACGGGATAGGCGGGGTCCTCCAGCGCCGCCTCGACATCCGTCGTCCATTTCTCGAGACCGGAGATCTCGGCCAGCCGCGCCAGCTTGACCGGGTTGCGCCCCACCAGAATCGGATCGGGAAGGATAACCTCTTCGTCGTTCAGACGGACGCCCCCCTGATCGCGAATGGCTTTGACGGACCGAAGGAGATGCTGGTTCGTGCCCATCCGCCCGGTAACCCCGTTCATCACGATGCCCACCCGGTGCATGACGGCAGCCCCCTCCGGGGACGCCTGCCGGGGCGTATGCGTTTCAGGCCTGTCGTTTTTTTGCCGTGCCATGACGTTTCCCCTCAGGTATGGGCAAGATACGCGCGTTTGATTTTTTCCAGGAATTCGTGCTGGTCCTCCTGCCAGTAGGTCTTCGAGAAGATCTCGACTTCATAATGACCCTCGAAGCCCGCCTCCTCCATCCATCCACGGATCCGGCGAAGCGGAATGCACCCCTCTCCCATCAGGCCGCGATCGAGGAGCAGGTGTGTGGTCGGCGTTTTCCAATCACAGATGTGGAAGGCGAAGAGCCGGTTGTTCCGACCACTGCGGGCGATCTCCTTTCGGAGCTCGGGGTCCCACCAGAGGTGATAGACGTCCACGACGACGCCGAGGCCCGGTGTGTCGAGCGTCTCGGCCAGGTCGTTGGCCTGCCGGAGGGTGTTGATGGCCGAGCGGCTGTCGGCATAGACCGGGTGCAGGGCCTCGATGCCCAGCCGCACCCCGGCTGCCTCGGCATAAGGCACGATGTGCTCCAGCCCCTGCCGGATCTGCGCCCGCGACGTCTCGAGAGGCTGCCCCGGCACGGCTCCGCAGACGAGCACCACCAGCGGCGCCCCCAGCGTGGCGGCTTCCTCGATGATCCGGACGTTCTCCGCAATGGCCGCACGGCGGGCAGCCGACGAAACCCCCGCAAAGAAGCCGCCCCGAACATAGGATACGATCTCCAGACCATGATCTTCCAGGATGCGGCGCGCCGCTGCCGGCCCGTGCCCGGCTACGGACTCGCGCCAGACGGTGATGGCGGGGACACCGGCCCGTTCATAGGCTGAAGCCGCCTCGGGCAGGTTCCACGGACTCGTGGTTTCGGTATGAATACAGAGCCGGGACAGATCGCTCAGAGGCGGCGGCAACCGTTCCCGTACCTCGGCGCCGGTCCGCTCGTCGAACGGGGCCGACGGCATCGATCGGGATCTTGGCATAGGCTATCCGAAAAAGGTGTAATAGGATTCTCCCCGCGCCAGTCGTTGCACGTAGAGGGCCAGTTCACGGAGGTGGTAATCTCCCCACATCGTGGCCTCGCAACAGGCTACCTGACGGCCGGGCGGCACGTGATCCCACCGGTTGGGCCAGTGATAGACGGCATGCAGCAACAGACCATGATGTGCGTCGTCCCTGCTCAGATAGGGGACCTCGAGCAACGTGGCCAGCACCCGAAGGCCGGCGGCCCGATAGCGCGCGCCGTCCGCCCCGTGACCGTCGAGGTAATGCCCCAGACGCAACAGCCCCTGCGCGGCGACGGCCGCTGCCGAACTGTCCACCGGCTCGTACGGATTGAAGGGATCCGCCGGGCGGCTCCGGTAGTCCCCCAGGTGGATCAGTCCCGGCGCGCCCGTGTCCCAGTACGGCACCCCACAGGCGGGCGTCTCTTCGATGTAGAAATCACACGTGACGCAGGCCGCGCGCCGCAACAGAGCGACGAGACCCTCCCATCCCTCCGGGGGAGCCGGCTCCTCGTCCGGCAGCGTATCGAGGAACTCGAGTTGCTCGGCGAACCCCAGCATGATCCACGAAAGCCCGCGCGTCCACGTGGTGTAAGGCGCGTATCCCTGCTGGGTGCTCGGACACCGGTAACTGCCGTCCTTCAGGTTGAAGATGCTCTCGTGGGCGACGCGCCCCGGCACGTCATAGCCGTCCCGCCCCTCGCCATAATAGACGTTGAAGCGAGCCGTCGTGCGCAGGTGACGCACCATCCGCTCCAGAAGAGAGATGCGAGCGTCCTGCTCCCCCATCAGAACATGGCCCAGCCGGTGCGCCAGCGCCAGTGCCCGCATTGAACGGATCGTGTCCGCGAAGAGCGAATGCGGCCCATTAAAGGAATAGACATACCCGTATCCCTCCGCCAACTCCGTCCAACGGGCAGCCTGCACGGCTCCGGAAGCTTTGAGCGCCAGTTCGTAAAAAGCCCGTTCCCAGGAAGATTCCGGGATGCGTCCCTCATTCATCAGGCGGCGCAAGGCCCCGTAAGTGCTCACGTTGTTGAAGCCGTGATCGTGCACGCCCGTATGCGTGACGTGTGAGGCCATGTGAGCCAGCGTCTTCCGCCGCCCCAGTTCCAGAAAAGATCGATCTCCCGTGGCATCGAACTGCAGAAGCGCAGACCCGAACCGAAACCCCTGCGTCCAGTCGGTCCAGCCCCGGGCCATGTAACGTCCCTCCACGGTGAAAACGGGCGCCCCCCGGGCCGACTTGAAGTCGCTTTCAATGGCCAGGATCTTCGCCGCCGAAACCTCCCACATCCTCTCGATGGCCGGCAAAAGAGCCTCAGGGGACAATGTGTGTTTGAGATTGATCACGAAAAATCGGATTGGCAAATGAGATCGGGAAAGTAGGCAATCATACCGAGAAAACTCCCCGTTGCCCGCGGCATCGGGTGTTCCCGGGTCGGCGCGAGCTACAGCAACCGGAGAAACTTTGTCCCCCGCAGCGGCTCCCCGCTGCGACTGGTGATCGTCGGAGAGAGCGGGTGTTCCATCTTGTCGTCTGCGGCATAGGTGATCCCCTCAGGAATATAAATCGTGACAATGGCCCGGCGGGTATGGGCGGTCGTGTTGGGACGGGTATAGTGGAACGTGAGGCCATGATGCCAGGTGCAGTCGCCCGCCCGGAGTTCGACGGGCACGGGGTTCCACTTCGCGCGCAGGGACTCGGGGATCATGTCGATGAGGCCGGGTCCCTCACCGGCGAAAGAGACCGGGGCAAACTCTCCCCAGCGATGCGAGCCGGGGATGAACTGCATGGCTCCCCGGTCGATGGTAACGTCGTCGAGAGCCATCCAGCAGGAGATCATGCCGGGTTCTTTCGAGGGCCAGTAGGGCTGATCCTGGTGCCAGGGAGAAGGAGCGCTGGGGCCGGGCGGTTTGACGAGCGCCTGATCGTGAAAAAGATGAATCGAGGGGCTGCCGGTCAGACGGGCGGCCATGCGGGCCAGACGCGGGCTGGTCGAATAGGCATGAAAGACGTCGTCGTGCTCCCACAGATTGAGCATCTGGAGGATTTTGTTGCCCTCGCCGGCCAAGTCGCGGCTGAACGCCTGCTTTGCCGCCGTCGCCCGCTCCAGCGCGCCCCGCAAGGCTTCGACCTCCTCCCTGGAGAGCACGCCGTCGAAACGCACATATCCGTTTTCTCGGAAGAAGGCGACCTGCTCGTCGGTCACTTCGTAGGGTCGTCGAAAAAGAGCCGTATCGGTGTCGGTATTCATGGCAAACCGGGGTATGGATGAAACATCAGCGTGGATAGACGAAGGTGAGGTCAAAGATGAGGCTCCCTGCAAGTCCCTGAAGGGTCCAACGGCGTCCGAGGTCGTCCGAGGCGAAGAGCCCTTCTTCGAGGGTGGCCGCGAGGATCCGGCCGGGCGTGGCGGCATCGAAGACCACCTCATAGAAATCATCGGTGGGGAGCGTGCGGCCGCGGCGGGACCAGGTGCGCCCGCCGTCCGTCGAGACGAGCACCCCGGTGTCCCACCCGGCGGCCGCCATGCGTCGGCCGTCGTGCGGATCGATGGCGACGCCGTGGATACTGTGGTCGGCCCATTCGGCGGGGCCGGGCTGCCAGGTGCGCCCGCCGTCCGTCGAGCGATAGAGGCCGTGCCGGTACGTGCCGGCGAGCCAGACCTCCGGCTCGGAGCGGCTCTGCTGCAGGTCGAGCACCTCGATCCCGGGCAGGCCGACGCGAAGCCACAGGCGCCCGCCATCGGTCGAGACGTAAATACCGTCATCGGTGCCGGCCAGCACGCGGTACGCCGTCGTGCGGTCCGCCTCGATGGTTTCGGTGTAGGTCTTGCCCCCAGGAATGCCGTTGTTGGCCTCCTGCCAGCGCTCTCCCCCGTCCTCCGAGCGCCAGATGCCGTAGGCGGTGCCGGCATAGACGAAGCCGTCGGCATGCGCATCGACGGACACGTCTTGCACCTCCGTGACACGCCAGTCCGTGGTGATGCGCCAGTTCCGTCCTCCGTCGAAGGAACGAAGGACCCCGTTCCCGGCAGCGACGAAGAGCGTCTCGGGCCGAGCCGGATCATAACTCAGGGCATTGACGCGCGGATTGTTGGGGCCCAGATGCACCCACTGCCCGTCCGGCGCGCGCCGAAGGAGACCGCTCTCGGCCAGGGCCCCCCCGACGACGTAGCCTTTCGAGAGGATGTATCCGGCATAAAGGACCGGATCGGCGGCAGTGGACTGAGCCGCCGCCCGCTCCGGCGACACGACGGAGAGGAAGACCAGGCCGAGGACAGCAGGGAGCGCTCGCATCATTGCATACCGGAAGCTTGCCGGTTCTCGGTGGAATCATCCACCCATTCCCGAATCGTGAGTGTGTTGAAATCGAGCAGGCGGTGCATGGGACCGTAACGCAACTCGAGACGACGACTGCCCTTCTCGGCCCGGAGGAAAGGACCGTCGAAGAGGGGCCATCGGTCGTAGTCTACCGGTTCTCCGTCGAGGCGGGGCGTCCGACCGTAGGTAAACGTCAGCGTGGCCCCGCGCAGCGTGGTAAAGCGCACCGACGGCCGCGGCTCGGTCCGAACCGTTAGCGGCAAAGCCCGCACGGCCTCCCGGAACGCCTCCATCGACGCGTAGGCCCGCGCGGGCGCCACCTGCACCACAAGGCCGTTCTTCAGATGAGGGCTCACGAGCCGACGGTGCTTTCGATGCGCATCCCAGACGTCGGACTGCTCTTCCCAGCGGAAGGGCGCCAGCGGATACACGGCGATGAGCGCGTCTCCTCCCCGTGCGAATATCCAGCCGGAACGATCCTCCTTCAGGTCCCGAAGATCTCCTGAGAAGAAGGCGTTGACGTGCGGGAAACGCGTGCCGGGCGGAATGTCGTAGAGCGCGATCAGCGCATCTTCATGCTGGAAGACCTGCTCATAGGGCGATCCGCCGGTGAGCTTGTCCGGGGAGTCGTACGCTTTCTTGGAGCGGACGACGATCTCGGTGATGAACTCCTGCAATTCCGCGAAATACATACCCAGTTCTACGGGAGACGAGTACGGATGAAGTGAGAAAAGGGTATTGCGCGCTTCGCGGGGATCGTCCACCCGCCAGACCAGGCTCCAGGTCTGTTGCTGGATGGGCTGGAGCAACCCGCCCTGCGTCGAGCCGAGGACATATTCGGGCCGCATATAGGTATATTTGTAAACGGGCGCATTGCGCACCCGGCTGTAGCGTATGCGATGGCGGGTGCGTTTTCGCTCCCGGTGTACGTAGGGCTTGCTGCGGTCGGTAGCGATGAAATGCAGGATGGCCGGGGGGACATAGCCGCTCAGAGCCAGAATCAGGGTTTCGCCGGTGGGCTGGAACGGGACGTTGCCGAAGAGCAACCATGAGGTCGGAGCGCCGCCCGGGGCCTTGAACGGGCGGATCACTTCACGCTCATAGATTCGGCTGTGCGCTCCACCCGGTAGCCCCCCCAGACTCTCGGCGGCGAAATCGGCCAGCAGGTAGTCCAGCATCATGCGGGCACGCCGGCGCATGGCCGGGTCCTGAGCGTAGGCATAGAGCAACGCCATCGGTGCGAGATAGACGCGGAGGTAGTGCGGCGAGTCATACTCTCCCTGCCCAATGCTTGTCGTCAGGTCCATCCACGAGATCAGATACGAGCGAGCCTCCTCCATATTTTCCTGCGAACTCTTTCCCGTGAACCAGGTCGTGTCCGGTTCCCCCGGGTACATCTGCGCTGCAAGGTAGAGGGAGGTATAATAAAGGGCCCAGTGGTTCTCGGTGTCGCCCCGGTAGGGCGTATAGCTACGCCACAGCTCGCGCATCTTGCGGCGGGTCGTTTCGGGAAAGGTTCCACGGTCATTGTACATGACCATGACGAAGGGATACATCCAGAACATATCTCCGCGCGGGTGGGCCATGAGCGAGTCCATCCGGCGGGTGCACCAGGTCCCGCAGGCGCCCCGGTAGAGGCGGGCCGCCAGGTCGAAGTAGCCGCCCCGGCCCGGATCGTCGTCCGGGATACGGGTGGCGAAGTATTCGATGAGCGAGTCGCGGCGGGCCTCGTAGGCGCGGGCGAGATCGCCCGGCGTCGCAGTCTGGCGAGCCTGAACGGCCAAGCCTGGGCTGAAGACCAGCAAGAGCAACACCGAAAGAAGCAGTCGCGCCATCATCAGAGGGTCAAGAAGGGTTATTGCGTGCATGAGAAGGACAGGCCGGCACTTCGACGGTAGCGCGGCGCGCCAGAGCGACCTCTATGGCCTCAACGACGGCCAGCGCCTGCAAGCCGGTATGGCCGTCGCTCTCGGGAGACGACCGGCTGCGGATCACGCGGGCGAAGGCCGCCATCTGCTCGACGTACGCAGCATAGGGGTCCGCACTCGCGTCGAGCGTCTCGACGACGGCCCCGCGCCGGTCGGTGACGCTAAGCGTATGCGGCGTGCCGGTCAGGCTTCCTTCGGTGGCGGCCAGGCGCCAGGTAAAACGAACGGGGGTGCAATAGTTGGTCACCAGCACGGCGCTCGCCCCCCCGACCAGGCCCATCAGCACCGCCACGTGATCGACGACCGGAGGCGTGGTCGTCACCGAAGCGGCACGGGGCTGAACGGTCTCCACCCGACCGATCAGATAGTGAAGCAGGTCGATCCCGTGAATGCCGAGTTGCATCATGGGCAGCAGCGAGCCGGCTTCCGGTTGCAGCCGCCACGAGCCGGCGGGCAACTCCCGGGCCGTGTCGGAAGAGAAGTGCATCTCTGCCGAGACGATGCGGCCCAGGGTCCCCCCCGCCACGAGCGCCCTCGCCCGGCGCGCCGGGCGGCTCCAGCGCATATGGTGCCCGACCATCAGAATGCGATCTCTCGTCTCTGCCGCCCGCACCATCGCCCGTCCGTCGGCAACGGTGTTGGCCAGGGGCTTTTCGACGAAGACGTCCATGCCGGCCTCCAGGGCCGCCTCCGCCTGCGCGCGGTGCAGATGATTGGGCGTCACGAGCGTGACGGCCTCGACGTCGCCCCGCTCGAGCAACGACTGGAACGAAGGCGCCGCCCCGCATCCGAAGCGCTCCGCAGCAGCCCGGGCCTCCGACGCATCCGGATCGTATACGCCGACGACCCGGAACGCGGGCGCCGCCGCAACGGCCCGTTGAATCGTCCGGCCATGTCCTCCCAGGCCGACCATGGCCAGCCGCACCGGGTTTTCGAACGTTGGGAAGGTCCCAGTCATGATATTTTCTCCCGGGAAAGGGCGGCGTCGATCAAGCGCCGCAGGTTGGTCAGACTGCGCCTCGAACAGTCTTTCAGGGGCGCGCAATGCGTCTCGATGGTCAGATGGGGCAGGTCCGTCTCATGAACGAGCCAGGGCACGATCTCCTCCCAGGGGGTCACGCCCTCCCCTACGGGCAGCCACGGCGCCTCGGGGCGATCCGGATAATAATCCTTGACGTGTACGTTGGCCAGCAGCGGCCGTATGCCGAGGAAGTCGTCGCGCGTGGGTCGGCGCCCGCCCCAGTGCAGGTTCGCCGGATCCCAGTTGAGGCGGAGTGCCGGATGCCCGATCTCACGGAGCATGGCGGCGGCGTCCGCCGGAACGTCGATCCAGTGCCGCGGCTCGTTTTCGAGCGCCACGACGAGGCCGGCTTCGACGGCCTGCGCGGCAGCCTGCTCGAGCCGCCGCATCACCCGCGTGCGGTCGGTCGGCGGCTCGCCTTCATAGCGGGCGAAGCCGAAAAGAATAAGCACCGGCGCCTTGAGTCGCCCGGCCAGCGCGATGGCCCGGGGCAGCGTGTCCTCCAGTTCGCGGCGCAGACGCGCCTCGTCGGCCACCGCTCCCTTGAACAGTCCGGGCGAGACGGCGGTGAAGCGCGCTCCTGCCGCCGCCGCCTGCTCGGCGATCCGCACCTCGTCCCGGGTAAAGGCCGGGAAACGCCCTGCGCCGCCCTCGCGCAGTTCGAATCGCCGGAGGCCCCAGCCCATAGCCGTCTCCAGGGCCTCCGCCAGATCCGGCGCCACCTCATCGGTAATGATCCCGATATCCGGCATTCGCGTGTTCATGGGGCCACCTCAGCTTCGCGTCGCCGCCGGTTCGGAGCCAGCACGGCATTCATGTCCCGCTCGGCCAGGCGCAACATCTCTTCCGCGCCGAGACGTCCGTAGGCGAACTGCTCGATGTACGCGCCCAGGATATCGAGGGCCCGGCCCACACGCGGAAAGCCGCCGGGGTTGCGGGCCGGCTGTTCCAGAAAAACGCGCCACCGGGCGTCGCCGGTGTACTCGGGCCTGAAGGCCACCGACCGGGTGGCCGGCGTCACGCTCCCGCCGGCCGCATAGCGCACATACACCGAATCTTGCATCAGGAACCGGGCGAACGCCCACGCCTCCTTCTTGTGAACCGACGCCCTGCCGACGGCGAACAGGTAGGCGCCCCCCGAGCTGAGCGAGGTATCCCTGCGAGGAATCGCCGCCACCCCGAAATCGAGATCCGGGTAGTTCTTCTCCAGCCAGCCGATGACGTGCGGCTCGCGGAGAAACATAGAGACCCGTCCCTGCCCGAATCCCTGCTGATCTCCTTCCAGGGACACGTCGTCGATACGGCGGCGAAAAAGAACCTCGGCATAGAAGTCCAGCGCCGCCCGACCGGCCTCGCTGTTGATCAGCGTGCGAACGCCGTCCTTGTCGAAAGCCTCCCCGCCCGCCGAGAACAGGAACGTCAGCCACTTCTCGGCCGTGCCCCCCTTGAAACCGGTCTTGCGCAACGACAAACCGGCACGTATGGGCGTCCCATCGGGACGACGGACCGTGAGGCGGTCGGCATAATCGAGCAGTTCGTCCCACGTGCGGGGCGGACGATCGGGATCCAGCCCGGCCGCCCGGAAGTGATCACGGTTATAATAGAGGGCCGTCCACACGACGTCGCTGACGATCCCGTAGCACGTCCCATCGAAGCGGGAAGCGGTGCGCGCCATCTCGTTGACGCTGTTCGTGTCGACCATTGCCACGATCTCAGGCGGCGCGGGGTCCAGCAGCCCGAGCCGCGCCAACTCGGCCGCCACGTTCGTGTTGACGTGGAAAAGATCCGGCGCCTTTCCGCCTGCGAAGCGCAGCCGCAGTTTGATCTCGAAATCCTTCAGGGAACTGCCCGGGAACTGCTCGATCAGAATGTCCACATCCGGATGAGCGGCCTCGTAGACCTGCTCTGCCCAGTGATAGAAAGCCACCTGCGAGGTGCTGATGAGCAGCACGAACACGCGCACGGGAAGGCGCCCGTCCGGCTGCCGCTCCGCCGGCGCATCGTCGCACCCCGCGCCGGACAGGAGCCAGCACGCCAGCAGCATGGCCCGAACGGCGACGTTCCGAAACGCGGCGCCGCGGCCGAGGACGCCCCCTCCGGGCCCGGCGATGTCCCCTCCGATCCGACTCATCCTTTCACCCCCGTCATGGTTATCCCCTGAATGAACTGCCGCTGCATGAGCAGGAAAAAGGCGATGATGGGCGCTGCCGCCACCGTCGCCGCCGCCATCATCTTTACATAGTCCGGGTTGTTGATGTCCGAGAAACTCAGGATGCCCACTTCGACGGGCTTGAGGGTCTCGGTGTTGATCACGATGAGCGGCCAGAGGAAATCGCTCCATGACCACATAAACAGGAAGATGGCATAGGCGGCCAGCGCCGGGCGAATGAGCGGAAGCACAATGCTGAAATAGATGCGCAACGGCCCGCACCCGTCGATCCGGGCCGCGTCCAGAAGCGCATCCGGAATCTCCTTGATCGTCTGGCGAAAGAGGAAAATGCCAAAAGGCTCCATCAAGCCAACCACGACGACGGCCCAGTACGTGTCCACCCATCCGAAGCGAACCATCATCTCATAGAGCGTCAGCATCTTGATCTGGAAAGGCACCATCATGGTGAGCATGACCGCGCCAAAGAGCATGTCCCGCCCGGCAAACTTCATCTTGGCAAAGAGAAAGCCGGCCAACGAGCAGAAGAAGAGCGCCGGCAGCATGCGCAAACCGGTGTAGATCGCGCTGTTCAGGAAGTACCGGAGCATGGGCCGCTCGGTAAAAACAGCCTTATAGTTTTCCCAGGTGAGCGGGTGCGGCAAGAGCGCCCGGAGAACGGCCGAGAAACGGTGCGGGGTGTTGAAGAAAGCCTCTGCATCAGAGGGGGTTTTGAGCGAGGTGAGCATCATCCAGAGAAGAGGCCCGACCATGAGGACGGCCCCGAAGATCAGGAGGGCGTGCACCGCCACCAGCCTCGGTGAAAGGCGGCGGAAGTACGGGCGGGCGGAGGCGGGCCGCGCATCGGGAGGGGACGGTATGGACCGGGAGGTCTGCATCGATCGGTTCATCGCCGGGCGGAGACGGCACGGACGGCTTCGACCAGGCGGTCGCATTCGTCTTCCTGGTTGAAGATGTGGGTGGAGACGCGGAGAGCATCCAACCCCCGTTCGCTGACGATGCGGCAACGCAGGCCGTGTTCGCCAAGTAGATAGCGATAGAGCTCCCGGTACGGGAGCTTTTCCACACGAAACGTGATCATGGCCGCGGCCAGGCTATCCTTGCCGGGGGTGAGGATCGTCACACCCGAGAGCGCGTGCAGGCGCTCCCGTAGATAGGCCGCCAGCGCGCGCGCCCGGACGGCCACCTGCCTCATCCCGATCGTCTCCAAAAAGTTCACCGCTTCGCCGAGCCCCGCCACGAGCGACGCGTTGCGCGTGCCCACCTCGTACCGGCGCGCGGAGGGATGGTAGCCGAACCGCTCCGGTAGGTGCACGTCGCCATCATCCCCATAGGCCCCCGTCTCCGTGGGGCGCACCTCGTCGAGTCGGTCCTTTCGCACGTAGAGCACGCCCGTTCCGTGAGGCCCTCCCATCCACTTGTGTCCGCTCGCGGCATACGAGTCACAATCGATCGCATGCAGGTTCACCGGGATCATACCGGCGGACTGAGCCCCGTCGATGTGGAACCACAGGCCCCGGTCCCGCGCCAGGCGGGCCATTGCCTCCACCGGAAAGCGGATGCCCGTCGGCGCCGTGACGTGGCTGACCTGAAGCACCCGGGTGCGCTCGTTGATCAGAGCGGCGATCCGCTCCAGGTTGCCCTCTTCACTCGTCGGATCAGGTTCGAAGATCCGGACCCGGATCCCGTCCTCCTTCTGCCGGACCATCCAGGGAAAAGAGCCGCCGGGATGCGCATGGGACTCGAAGATGACCTCGTCGCCGGCCCGCAGATCCAGGCCTGAGGCGACGACCGAGTTCCCCTCGGTAGCATTGCGCGTGAAGGCGACCTCCTCCGGATCCGCGCCCAGGAAAGCCGCCACCCCCGGACGCGTCTCTTCGATCAGGTGGTGCCCCGTCTCCGAGAGCGTCTGCAGCGAGCGGGTCGTGTGAACGACGGCGTCGAGGACGGCAAAAGGAGCCGGTCCCAGCCCGCCGGTGTTCAGGTAGACCCGCTCGTACGACAGCGGGTATTGCCGACGCACCAGACGCCAGTAGTCCGGATCTCCGGGATCGGGCAGTGGCGGGGGCGGTTCCCACCGGGGCGCGATCGCTCCGAAGAGTCCGGCTCCCAGCGCCGCCCGCCCGAGATTCGTCACAAACCGTCTGCGTGTTGGTCTATACATTGTTTCCCCTGCTCATGCCAACGTACGTTCCGTGCTTTCATCGCTTCCTGTCTATCCGCATCTGGAGGTACGTCATAGCGCCGATGAGCACCAGAAGCACCGCCGCAGCAGCAGAAGCATATCCCATTTCGTCGTACTGGATCCCCTGTTCATAAATATGATAAACGATGGTTCGGGTCGCGTTGACCGGCCCCCCCTGCGTCATGGCCAGCACGATGGTGAACACCTGGAAAGACCGGATGACCGCCGTGATGCCCACAAGCACCACGATGGACCGGAGCGACGGCAGCGTGACAAAACGGAACGCCTGCCATGGCGTGGCCCCTTCCAGCCGGGCGACCTCATAGTATTCCGACGGGATGCTCTGCAGAGCCGCCGCGAAGAGAATCATGTCGAAACCCAGATTCTTCCACACCGTCAGGGCCATCAAAGAAGGCAGAGCCAGTTCCGCATCGAGCAACCAGCCCTGCGGCGATAGGCCGACCAACGTCAGAAGGAAGTTGATCAGGCCGTTGGAGGCATAGAGCCACCGCCAGACCATTGCAGTGACCATGAGCGAGGTGACGACCGGCATGAAGTAGAGCGTCCGGTATACCTTCGCCCAGCGACCGCTACTCTCAACCAGCACCGCCAGAAACAACGCCAGCGCTACTCCGACCGCTACACACCCCGCCACGAATATGAGCGTGTTGCCCAGTGCCGAAAGAAACAGAGGGTCCCGAAACTGACGCAGGTAGTTCTCAAGCCCGACAAAGGGCGTGTTCCGGCGTAAAAGCCCGTAGTCGAAGAAGCTGATAACCAGGCTCTTGAGAATCGGGTAGTACTGGAACATGAGAAAGAACAGGATCGTGGGCAGGAGCAGGAGACGGGCTGCCTGTTCTTCCGACGTGATCCTGATGCGCCCGGTGAAGCTAAGCGCCCTCATATCTCACCTCCACGTGCTCCTTACCTTTGACGCTCCCCTCCACACACACGTAGCGGCTTGCCTCCACCCGCTCCTCTTTGAACGGCGCCTCCCGCCCGCCCCACAGCACCCTCCTCGGGCGCGTGCCGGAGGGCAGGAGCAAACGCAGCGCCACATCCGAGCCTTCGGCTTCGAGATCCAGACGCACGATGCGCCGATCCGGGTCATGATCGAAGCCATAACTGAAACGCCCTCTCCCCGCAGGATAACCGACCCGCATCCGGGCAAGGCGTTCGCCCGCGGCCACCCATCGGGGCGACAGACGCACCTGCCGAAACGAATGCCCCTGATCGACGATGCCGGCCAGCCCTTCGACAAACGCATACAGCATGGCCGACGAACCCCAACCGTCGGTAGGCATGGCTTCGGGACTTGTGCTCGTCTCGACAGAGGAAGGGGCGCCGTCGGGGAAATACCACAGATACGAGGCCTGCTGCGCCCCTATCATGTCCCGGTACTGTTCCAGTATCGCGGTTCCATAGGCTTCGAAGCCATGCTCAAAGGAGGCCCGGGCCAGTTCGCCGCCCACCAGGGGCATGATGCCGCCGTTGCAGTAGGCCCCCGGCGCCAGTTGATCGTCCCCGAAAATACCGGCGGGAAACGGCGGGTCGATACTGAACCACTCGGCGAAAGCACCGCTCGAGGCCCGGCGCCTCCGGTACTCCCGCAAGATCGCCGTGGCCATGTCGTGGTCGGCCAGCCCCCGGTTGATTGCCATCGGGTTGCTCAGACTCAGTTGCTCACGCTCGTCGACACCGAGATCCGGAGTCGGGGTGAGCCTGAAAAAATGGGTATAGAAGCGACCATTGAACAGCAATGCGTTGGCCCGCTTGCGCAAACCTTCGGCTCGTTCCCGCCAGACTGCCGCCCGTTCTTCTTCGCCCACGTGTTCGCACAACCGGGCCAGCAGGCGGGACGCTTCGAAGAAGCCGCTGTTGTCGCCGTGCATGATCCCCCAGAACGTCTCATCCGTAATCTGGAAATTGAGCCAGGGATGACGGCCCGCCGTGTAGTCGAAATCCCACGTGTCGATGGTATAGGGACGCTTGACCAGGCCATGCCGCGCATCCCAGCGCCAGGGGTGGGTCAACGTATAGGTCAACGCGCGTTCGAGGGCCGGCAGCTTCCGGTCGATCCAGTCATCGTCGCCCGTGGCCTGCCAGGCCAGGTAGGCGGCCTTTACGAAGCGGTATTCCACGTCCGCTTCAACCGGCACGCGCACCCACGTCTCCCAGTTCTCCCGTCCGCCGACGGGCTGCATGGTTACGAAGTCAAAGATGCGGCCGTTGCCGGCCTGTTGCCGGGCAAAACAATCGACGGCGCTCTGCACCTCTTCAGAGAAATATCTCCCTCCGCGCAGCATGTCCGAATGATCCCGTATCCACAGCGCGGGCGAGTCGGGGCTGCGGTATCCACGCACCATTTCCCCATCAACCGTCATCGTGACGACGTCGGCGTCCAGGAATGCGGCGATCTGCTCGCAGAAAGGGCCCCATCGGCCCGAAGACGTTTCGACATTCAACAAGAATACGACACGGATTAGTTGAGCGTCCCGGCGCTTCGACCGGGAAGAGTACGAACGCTTCGACCGGGAAGAGTACGAACGCCTTGAAAGGTAAGAGTACGGAAAACCAGAAACGTTATCACGTCATCACATCCCGATCCGCAAGGTGAAGCGGTGCACGTTGTCGAGCAGGTCCATCTGCGTGAACGCATAGTCAAAACCCAGGGCATAGTCCCCGAGGGCATACTGCAGGCCGGCGCCGAGCGAGATGCCCTCGATGGAGGTTTTGATCGGATCGCGCGTGCTGGTGCCGTCGTCTTTGGCCCCGGCGTAATTAAACCGGTAACCTGCCCGCAGGAACAGCAGATCGTAGAAAGACAACTCGGCCCCGCCGTAGACCAGTTGCTGGGAATCCAGGGGCTTGGTCGTGTCAATGGCCAACATCAGCCGCATCTGTTCCCGGTTCACCGGGTAAATCGTCGAGCCGATGGAGAAAACCAGCGGCAACGGGTTATCCTGGTTAAAGAAGGACATGTCGGTGCCCAGGTTGCTCAGGCGCGCAGCGATCTGCCATCCCGCCACCCCGACCCGGTAGACCGAGCCGAAGTCGAACGCCAGAGCCGACGCCCCGACCCCGTCGATGCTCTCATTGATGTACTTGACGGTGGCGCCCAGGCTCAGCCTGTCGAGCACGTACCGGGCATAGGAAACGCTGACGGCCAGGTCGGTGTAGTCGAACGAGGGGGAAGTCTCCGTGTCGGTGACGAGCCCCTGGAGGATGGGATCGGTGTACCCGTTCTGCCGGTTGGCCGGTATGTCCGCGAGGCCGAAATACTGTACGCCGAAGGTGACGGTGCCGTAGGCGGTGCGATACCCGGCGGCCAGGGCGCCGGCTTCGATGTCGGCGATCCAATCTACGTAGGAGAAACTGACGCTGCCGCGGCGGTTCTCGGTAAGGGCCGTCCCGGCAGGATTCCAGAAGATCTGCCCCGCGTCCCCGGCCAGAGCGGTCACGGCGGAACCGAGGGCAACTTCGCGCGCCCCGATCCCCACCTCGAGGAATGCAGCGCCGGTGCGTCCGGCCTTGCGTTGCGCCTCGGCGGGCCACACGACCAGAACGGTTAGCAACATGCTCAGAAAGAGAATTCGTTTCATGACAGACCTCATGAGTCTCAGCGTAAAGGCAGGGTCTTATCGAAGGATGGCGATATGACCGACGGCTTCGCGGTTGCCGTTATCGTAGGAAACATGGTAGATGTAGAGACCACTGGCGACCTCCACCCCGTCTTTGGAGAACAGGTCCCAGGTGAACTTGCCGTCGGTCGCCCCTTCCACGTTCGCCTGAAAGATGATCTGCCCGGAGACGTCCAGGATCGTCAGGGTATACGCTTCGGGCAGGTTCAGGAAATCGATGCTGTGGCTCGACGGGTTGTCCCGTTCATCGTTGAGGCCGGTGATTTTGTAGGGGTTGGGCGTCACCGTGATAAGCTGAGCCACCCGGTCCACCGGGGCCACCGGAGGCGTCACCGTAAACGGCGCTCCGATGTTTTTGTAGTTCTGCGTGCCGGGCAACGGGTAGTCCGCCGCCCGGATGGCGAACGGATAGGTGTCGATCCAGGGGGTAGAGAGGCCGATCACCCCATCGGGCGTCTCCCGGCTGTTGCGACCGTTCCGGTTAAAGTTGGAGGATTCGATGTGCGAGGCGGAGACAGGCCCTCGCGGTCCGGTGAAACTGCCCTCTTTGTAGGCCGAGACGTAGTACCAGTACGTAAAGCCGGTGATGGCCTCCGTGTCCTCATAGCTGTAGTCATACCCCCCCACGGGATCGTTATACTGGGACACTTCGCTGACCGGAATCTTCGCGATGAGTTGATACGGTCCCCATTCGGCAGGCTGGTAAAAGTTTTGCGTCTCTCCGACGAACTCGGCGAAGGCGTCGAAGTAGGGGTTGCCGGCATCTGCGAACTGTTTGATGCTGCCGCCGGGTTCGTGGAGGTGCTGGTAATTATCAATGAGCGCAAAACCGTTGGCTCCCTCCTGCTGGCTCGGAAACCAGCTCTCACGCTGGAACTGGGCCGCCCGCCAGATTTTGTACCCGTCGACGTCGGGATCGATGCCGGAGACATCGGTCCAGCGAATGCGGGAAGACCCTTCGGTCGTGCTCTCCAGACGCACCTCGGGAGCCGGCGGCACGGGCAGATCCGCGCGCACGTCCCAACCGCGCTCCCACGCCCAGCGCGCAGCCTTCGCCGCATCGGCGACGCCCTCCCAGCGGAAGCCGCCCGCCATGACGAAGGCGATCGTCATGGATTCTCCCACCTCCAGGGCAAAGGGGCCCATTCCGTGGTTGACGTTCTGACCGAAGGTATACTCCTGCGTGAACCCCGTCCCGCCGTAAAAATTCCCCGATGCCGCTTCCGGGTTGAGCCGGTCCTCCCAGACGGGTTGCTCGATTGCCGTCGGGCCGACGTCCACGCTGGCATACTTGTAGTCGCCGTTCGGGCGCACCCCCGGCGCAGCCTGACCAAAGGTGGTCACGTCGCCCGGCGTGCCTCCGGTGAAGAGATTCGGGTTCGGCGCCAGGTTTTTGTTGTCGAAGGTGGTGCGCTTGCCGTAATCTTCGTACCAGGTGGCCGTGGCCGAATAGAAGGCCAGGTCGGAGCGGTTCAGGCTGAACAGGCTCGGGTCCTGGTTGGTGACGGAGGTATACCATCCGGCCTCATTACCCACCCCGACGGGATGGGTGCCGAAGAGCGTGAGCTTATCCGGCGCTCCGGCAAGAGCGCCCGGGTTGTCGTCGATGGCCCCCTGCCTGGCGCCCAGCCACATCACCGCGTTCCAGACGTCGGTGTAACCTTCCAGGACCCGACCGTCGTTGACCCCGATCAGTCGGGCGCCGGGCGCCGGCGTGGTGCGCCCGTCGGTGCGTGAGGGCGGCACGTTGGCAAACCATACGTACATGGGCGGATCGTCCTGCTCCGCCGGAACGACGTAGCCCAACGTGCGCCCGGCGCCGAAGCGGTTGGAGCGCCCGGACGTCTGCGTGATCCGCACCGAGATGGAAGGGATCATCCAGGCGGCGGCCGCCACCGCATCAATGGCGTGCCCGGTCAGTTCCGGCGTGCCGTCCCCGTTGGCATCCACGACCCCCGTATTCGTCATCGAGATTTCCAGCACGACGAAGTCGTTCAGGTTCTGCTCGTTGATGGTATACTGGTGGGCGCGGACCTTGAAATCGATGCCGGCGGTGGTGGGCCACGCAGCTTCGTAGACCAGATGGGTTCGCGTCTCGTCGGTGAAGCGAGCCTCGCGCTTGTAATCGCGGGCAGGATCTCCGGCCCCCGGCACGTTGGGCGTGTAGTAAGCAAAGAGGAAGCGGTCATCCGGGGTCGCCTCGTCCGCCCGCAGGATGGGCGTAGGCCAGCCGTCCGCTTCGAAGACGGGGAAGACGAGACGGGTGCCGTCCCGCCAGTTGCTCGTCAGGTCATACCCGCCGGGCCAGATGCCGTTGGGTTCGAGCCAGTTGCCGCCGTTGGGCCCGAGGGTAAGCCAGTGAAGCGCCCCGGCATCACGGTTGGGATCCTCGACGCCGTTCTCCGTGAGCGTGTTCATGGGTTTGACGGTGTTCCAGAAGTCCCCGGCCACCA
The DNA here is from genome assembly GCF_056451265.1 of Rhodocaloribacter sp. Lineage (NCBI taxonomy): Bacteria > Pseudomonadati > Rhodothermota > Rhodothermia > Rhodothermales > Rhodothermaceae > Rhodocaloribacter > Rhodocaloribacter sp. The sequence continues at coordinate 50,555 of NZ_JBWOPL010000038.1, forward strand.
TGTAGCCGTCGCCCTCCGTGGTAGGCAGAACACTCGTCCTGAAGAGCGGCGAAGGCACATCGCGTTTCTGAGCCTGCGCCGGAGCCGCCATCCCCCACATACCGGCCAGGCAGAGGCCCAGCAAGCCGGCCAGGCGCTGAATTCGTCTCATACGTTGCATGGTCATATTTCTTGCCTGTTGAAAAGAGCACGAGTGAGAGGATGCCGCTAGAAGCGCAACCGGGAGCCGAAGTACACCGTCCGGGCCGGCCCGTAAAGCGCCACGCCGTCATCCCGGATGAGCCGGGAACCGGGAACCCCTGTTTCCTGGAAGACTACCGGCCCGGTCGGGGTGTTGTCTTCGTACGCCACCACGTTCTGCCGGTCGGTCAGGTTGGTCACGTCGAGGAAGACATCCAGGCCGAGCCGGCCGGTGAAGCGAAACTGCTTCTCCACCCGCACATCGAGGCGATAGTTGGTCGGTGCGGTGAGCAACTCGCGGTCACGCGGGTCGGCGCCGATGGCCTTCGGGTATTGGAAGCCGCTCTCCAGCGTGCCGAAGAGACCAAGCGAAAAGTCAGCCGGAAGACCGGCCACCGAACGAAGCACGAACCGGTGACGCCGGTCGAAACCGCCGGTGATCGTCGAGCCGCCCTGCACATTGAGGGCGAAGTGCTGAAAGTCCTTCGCGTCGTCGAAGGGGAGCTGAGTCTCCCCCGTCTCCGGGTCAAAACGAAAATCGCGGAGGTTCTGTCCGGTGACGCGGGACTGCTCCACCGAAGAGAACGTATAGGAAGCCGTCAAGCCCAGCGTCACGTCCTCCCGGAGTTGAAGCGGCGCCCGTCGCAGCACCAGCTCGATCCCCCGCGCATCCGCATATCCGGTGTTGGTGATGTACGTGTACCGGTCGAACCCCTGAATCGCAGGCGCTCCCTCCGGCGTGAAGTTAAAGGCGGTATAGGTGACCGTGCCGTAATTGTCGATGCTGCGGGCATAAGCGTTCACATCGAGCCCCCATCCCGGCGTAAACTCCCATTGCACCCCCAGTTCATAGTTGTTCGACGTGATCGGATCCATCTCCGGATTGACCAGACTGAAGAACCGGCTGGTCGTATGAATGCCGCCGTAATTCTGATAGAGGGTGTTGAAGGGCACGAGTTGCTGGGAACGCGAGTACGAGAAATACATCGAAGCCGTCTCTCCGATCGGGTGCGAAACGCCGACGCTCGGATTGAACAAGACGTCCACCGGCACCGCCTCCCCACGCCGGACGAAATTGCGCGCCACCGTCTTGCCCCGGAAGTCCACCGTATCCCGGGCAAACGGGTAAAAGTAGTTCTCAATCTTTTCCATATCCCGGTTGGCGAAGGTCAGGCGGGCGCCCACGTTAATGATTAGACCGGCATACTCCATCCGGTCGGCAACATACAGAGAAAGCTCCCAGGGCTTGCGCGTCCAGTAGTCGATCCGGAACGGTTCCTCGGCGTCGTTGAGGATGGCGCCCGGGCCGGGCAACCCCTCGATGTGCATATAATCGAAGGTGCGCTGTTTGAACTCGGCGCCGGACTGCAGGAAATGGTTGAAGGTGACCTGGTTCGCATAGTCCACCTTGAACGCATTCGTGACGCTCTCCTGATCCTCAAAGAAAGGCGCCGGACGCGCGAGCCGGTAACGGGTGCCATTGGGCAGGTTAATGCCCGTCTCGCTGAAGTTGTCCGTGACGATGTCGAGGAACATCTTCGGGTTATTGGCCTCGTCCCGAGTGGCGCTGGTGCTGATGTATTTTTCAACCACGGCCGGATCGGTAAAGTCCAGAAAATCGCCGTCTTCACCGATTTCCTGGAAACCGTTGCCGTTGTCGTCGACGTAGCCGTAACGCGCCCGGTTGTAGGTGCGATACCCCTGCACGGTCAGGTATGAGGTGGGCGAGATCACGTGGCGCAGGCGAAGCGAACCCACGTAGCTACCGCCGTCCTGCTGGGAAACCCCTTCCAGATAGAAGCGCCAGAACTCCATATAGTCGGTATTATTCCAACCACCCCAGAGTCCCTTGTCCTCAACCAGCCCCACGGCAGTGATGCTCGTTTTATTGGAGAGCCGGTAGGTCGTCTTGAGTTGCCCGTTGATCCGCTTACGGAAATGATTGGGCAGAAAACCGTTCGTCTGGTAGAATTGCCCGGTCGTCCTGAAGGACCAGCGATCCGTGATCGATCCCCCCAGGCTGAAACGGACATCGTACTCGGGCCGATCGCCTACCTGGTATTTTCCCGGCGTCCAGGTGTAGAGCGCCTTCTTGAGCGGGTCCTCGACGAGGCTTTTTTCGGCCTGATAGACGTCCCCATCATGATAGAAGTCGAGCGAGTCCGGCCCCGGACGCGGGATCGAAGGGGACACGCGCGCCGAAAAGGATCCCCGAATGGGCCCTCGGGTTTCGGCCAGGGTAACGGCCACCACTCCGCCGGAGCCCGAGGCATACTGCGCTTCGGTCGCCCCGGTATTGACCGTCACCTCCTCAACCCCCTCGGGATTGATCGAAAGGATGCTGGGGCTGGTGCGATCGGCCTTGTTGGCGTTGCTGTAGATGGAACCGGTGTAGCGGGTCCCGGAGGAGAGGGTGTAAAAGGCGTCGGAGACGTCAACCCCCTCGACGAGCGTGCGCGTCTCAAAACGCCGACTCCCCCGGATGAACCCGTCATATGCGTTAGCCGTGCGTGAGATCACGTCTTCGAGACGGGTCACCGGCAGCCGGGCCATCTCCTCGCCGGTCACCATGGCCCGGGAATTCGTCTGATTCTGGTCCACGACGGGACGCTCCGCCTCAACAACGACCTCCTCTCCCTGAACGACTTCCTCGGAAAGCGTCACATCCAGGGTGAGGGTCCGGTTCGACGTGATGCGTACGTTCTCGAATACGCGCGTCGCATAACCGATGGAGGAGAAACGCACCGTGTAGGACCCGGGCGCAATACCGATCAGTACATAACGCCCATCGACGCCCGTTGCGGTGCCCTGACCGGTCTCGAGCAACAAGACCGTGGCTCCGGGAATCGGATCGCCGCCGGCCGCATCAGTCACACGACCGGCCAGTTTGCCGCTCTGCGCATACGCCACCGTGGGGAGCGTACCCAGGAGCAGGCACGTCAAGAGGCGCCGGAGGCATTTCCAGGCGAGTGTTCCTTTCATAAGAAAGCCTCTACTCGTTTTGTGGATGCGGATAGGTTTTCTATGGATAAGGGGATATGAGCCCGCCTTGAACGCGACGCCCTCTCTTTTTTATTTAAGGGGAGGTTTCCTCTCACGCCGGCATCGATTCTCTGCCGCCGAGTTCCCGGGACATATTCCGCGCTGCCCGGCGCACGGACTTCCCGACCCGCACGATCCGGCCATCATCCGTCACCTGGGAAGAAAGGATCGCAACCGTCAGGGCGGCGCACGGCCGCTGGCTGTGATCCCACACCGGCGCCGACACACAGAGCAACTCCTTGTTGTATTCGCCATCGACGACCGCATACTGACGGCGGCGAACGTCTTGCAGGCGATGCATAAACAGATCACGATCCGTGAGGGTGGCTTCGTTGTAGGTCTCCATGCCGTGCCGGTCCAGAATCTCCTCGACCTCCTCCTGCGGCAACCAGGCCAAAAGCGCCACCCCGGTAGCCGTACAGTGCGCCGGCACCCGGGACTCCAACTTCCGGACTACGGCCACCGACTTCGGACTGTCCATCCGACGCAAATAGACCACCTCGCCATCCTCCAGTTTGCTCAGGAACACCGTCTCGCCACACTCGAGCGCCAGCGCCTGCATGTAGCGCGTCGCGATCCGGAAAAGGTCGCTCTGCTCGGCAAACTTGTTGCCCAGTTCAAACAGGTAGGACCCCAGCCGGTACGTCTGGCTTTCCGGGTCCAGGGTCACACAATGATGTTTGCGCAGCGTCACGAGAATGCGAAAAAGGGTGCTCTTGGGAATCCCGGTCTCGCGGGCCATGTCGGCCAGGACCATGCCCCGGGGTTCGCGCCCCAGCAGGCCCAACACCTGCACGGCACGCTCCACAGACGGGATGAGATAGCGATTTTCTGTTTCAAATGTGGAATGGTGTTTCATTTTGTGTATGATTTAGATATTTTATGGGAAGATGTCAAGGGCGATCGGAGAGATTCCTTTTCACAATCTCTCAAATCGCCCCGTTTCGGGTGTTTTGGAGGGATTGCAGTAAGTTAAATTTACAAACGCCGTTTCAAATAAAAAACAAACGACACGAGAATGCTCCTTGCCTCCCCGCTCTCTCCGGCGCCGCCCGCCTTTCCCCGGGAGGCGCACCCGGCCGTCGCCACGGCCGCCGAGGCCCTGAGCCGACGCCTCGGCCTGCCCCCGGCCTGCCCCCGCGACACCCCCGGCCCGGGCCTCAACATAGACGTGGCGGACGGTCCGTGGAAGCTCGCTCCATCTCCCGCTCCTCAGGCATCCGACTGGATGTGGGCCCGTCTCGACGAGGAAGAGGGCGCCCTCACGGCTTCCTCCCCCGCCCTGCTCTACGCGCTGGTGCACCTCCTGGCCGACGGCCTGCTTGCCCGGCCCGGAGCGACCCTCTCCGAAGGCATTCTGATCGAGCCGACCTTCCCTTTCCAGCGCCCCCTCTTCGACACCGTGCTGACCCAGGTGGCCCGCACCTCGCGGGGCTTCGACCCGGAGGCGTACGTCGAGCGCCTGGCTCGAAACGGCTTCACCCACCTCGAAGTCAATGGGCTGGCCTTCCACGTCCCGTTCGAGTTCGGCGTACCGACCGAGTTCTACAGCCCCTTCTACACGTACTGTCCGGGTCTCCACCACTTCGTCGACAGCCCGCTGACGCGGGGGCTTTACCCGCCCGCCTACCTGCAGGCCAACCTGAACCGACTCCGCAGGCTGGCGGCCCTGGGGCAGGCGTACGGCCTCCGGCCCGGGTTGCTCTGCTTCGAGCCGCGCAGCCTGCCCGAGCACTTCTTCCAGCGCCATCCGACCCTGCGGGGCGCCCGCATCGACCATCCGTTCCGCTCGCACCTGCCCCGCTACACCCTGGCGCAGGATCATCCCGTCGTCCGGGATCACTATCGCCATCTGATGCGCAGCCTGATGGAGGCCGTGCCGGCGCTGGACTACCTCTCCATCTGGACCAACGACAGCGGCGCCGGCTTCGAACACACGGCTTCGCTGTACGTGGGCCGCAACGGCGGCCCCTACCTGATCCGGGAGTGGCGCAACCACGACCAGATCGCCAGGGCCGCCGCGGAAAGCGCGCTCCGCTGGCTGCGCCTCATGCGCGACACGGCCGCCGAAATCAATCCCGACTTCGAAGTGCTGCTCCGGATCGAGCCCTTCAAGGTGGAGCACGCCCACCTGCTCGCCGACATGGGCGACGGCCTCGGTCTGGAAGCCCCCTCGCTGCTCGTGCGCGGCTACGATCTCCCTTATCATCACCCGAACTACCCGGAACAGCAGGGACTGGCCGGCTCCCTCTTTCACACCACCTTCGACCCGCGGGAGAAGGAGCTGCTGGCCGAACACCGGGCCCGCGGCATCGAGCCGAAGATGACCTACTCGGTCAGTTCCTCCTTTAACATGGAGCCCCTGCTGGGCATCCCGCATCCCCGGCTGCTCCACCGGAAGCTGACGGCGCTGCGCGAGACGGGCTTCAGGGCCGTCAGCGCCTTCGGCGGCCTGCTGCATCTCGAAAAAACCCCCTTCTGGCCCCACCCCGGCATCATCCGCGCGGCACAGTTCACACCCGAACAACCCGCCGACACCGTGCTGGCGAACCTGGCCGAGCGGTGGGCCGGACCAGCCGACGCCGGGGCACTCGTCGCCGCCTGGGACGCCGTAGAAGAGGCCGTTCAATACTTCCCGGTCGTGCCGCTCTACAGCCACTTCGGCTTTGTCTGGCTGCGCACGTGGGTGCGCCCGCTCGTCCCCAACCTGGAGGCCATTCCGTCCGAGGAGCGGCGCTATTACGAAGACTTCATGGTCAGCACAGCCAACAACCCGAACATCAACGACCTGGGGCGGGACGTGCTCTTCGAGCTCATCAGTGAGGAGAGCGGCCGGCGCATGGCCGAACAGTTCGACCGGAACGCCCTGCCTCGCCTGGCCGCCGCCCTGGATCGGCTGGATGCGTACGTTTCGGCCGCCGCGACGCCCGAGGCTCGCGCCGTGTTCATCGACCTTCGGGACCGCGTTCGAGCGCTACAATGCTGGGCGACGACCCAGCGCAACACCTGTGCCTGGGTGGCCGGCGTCTACGGATACCGCCGCGCCGACACCGAAGAGGAACGCCAAAGACACCGGGACTATCTTCAGAGCATGATCGATCTCGAATACGACAGCACCCGGCGCCTGCTCGACCTGTGGGAACACAGCGACACCGAATTCATGCTGGTTTCCGACGTCGGCGAGACCAGCTTTGTCTATGGCGAAAATTTCGGGGAACTGCTGCGGCGCAAGCTCGCCCTCACCGAAGCGTATCGGCATCACGAGCCGTACATTGACGAAACGTTGATCTGGCGGCTGCCCTGACCACGATTCCGGATCTACCGATGACCACATCCTCTCCTTCCAACGGTCCTCCGTGGGGGCTCTTTGAGCGCCTTCGTCCCGACCGGATCGAGGCGATCCGGGCAACCCGGCCGGTGGCATACGTGCCCTGGGGGGCGCTGGAATGGCACAGCTACCATGCTCCAATAGGACTGGACGGGCTGATGGCGCACGGGCTGGCTTCGGCGCTGGCCCGCGCCTGCGGCGGCGTCGTCCTCCCGCCCGTCTATGCCGGCGCCGATACCATCAAGCCGTTCAAAGGCTTCCGTCACACGCTCGAGCACGCGCCGGAGACCATCGAGCGGCTCTGCAGCGAATACCTTGCCCAGCTCGACGACGAAGGCTTCCGTGTGCTCGTGGTCGTCAGCGGGCACAGCGCCGACGGACACCTCGGCGCGCTCCGGGCCGCCGTTGACGCGTTTACGGCGCGGGCGGGCCCACGGGCACTCCTGGTGGCGGCCTTCGACCCGGTGCGCGACGTGTACCCGCCCGACCACGCCGCTCACGGCGAGACCTCCCTCCAGCTCCTGTTCACCCCCGACCTCGTCGACCTGGGCCGGATCCCCGACGGTCCGCCGCCCACCCTCGACGCCGACGGTGTCTGGGGCGCGGACCCGCGAACGGCCTCGGCCGAAGACGGCGCCGCCATCCTCGAGCTGTTCGTACACCGCACCCATCGCCTCCTTCAACCCCTTTTCGACCGTTATCTCCCATGAACGACCGCCTCCTGGGCCGCACCGGCCTGCGCTGCAGCGAAATCGGCCTCGGCACCTGGGCCTTTGCTGCCCGGATCTACGGCGACGTCCCCGCCTGCGACGCGCTGGATACGGTGCGGGCCGCGCTCGACCTCGGCATCACCTTCTTCGACACCGCTCCGCTCTACGGCACACCCTCGAAGGACGGCGTCGCAGAGACGCTTCTCGGTCGCGCCCTCGGCCCCGACCGTTTGCGTGTGCTGATCTCGTCGAAGTTCGGCCGGTATGCCACCGAAGGAGCCGCCCCGCACTTTCACGCCCGGCGCGCCCGTGCCTCCGTCGAGGGCAGCCTGAAGCGCCTCGGAACCGACCACCTCGACGTCCTCTTTTTCCACTCCCCCTTCAGCCCGAATGAGATCTACGACGACGTCTGGGAGGAACTGGACCGTTTGCGGCAGGAGGGCAAGATTCGCTTCGTCGGGCACTCCATCTCGATGTTTCAGGATACCGAGTCAATGGCCCGGAGCTGGGCCGCCGAGCGGCGGATAGACGTCGTGCAGGTGGTCTACAGCCTGATGAACCGTGAAGCGGCGGCGCTCATCGACGACCTCGGCGCGGACGGCATCGGGATCGTGGCGCGGGAATCGCTGGCGAACGGGTTCCTCTCCGGCCGGATCACGCGGGATACCGTCTTCCCCCCGGGCCACCTCAACGCCCGCTACCCGCGCGCCGAGATCGAGGCCCGGGCCGACTATGCCGCCCGGCTGTCCTTCCTCGTCCGCGACCCGGTAAAGACGCTCCCGCAGGCTGCCTACCGGTGGGTGCTGGACAACCCGCGGGTGTCGGTGGCACTCAGCGGCGCCCGCAACGAGGCGGAGCTGCGGGACGTCGTCGCCGCCGCCGCGATGCCGCCGTACATGCCTGCCGAGCAGGCCCGTGCCGAAGCCCTCCACACCCGTGATTTTCAGGCCGCCTGACGTCCGGATCGCCGGCCTCCCCCTTCCCTTTGCACACCGGCTCACGCAGCATGAACGTCGCCCTCTTCGTGCCCTGCTACATCGACCAGTTCTACCCTCGCGTCGCCGTGGCCACGATGCGCCTGCTCGAACGGCTCGGCTGTACGGTGCACTTCCCGAAGGGACAGACGTGCTGCGGCCAGCCGATGGCGAACGCCGGCTTCGAGGACGCCGCCCGTCCCGCCGCCCGGCACTTCGCCGAAACGTTCGCGGGTTGCGACTACGTGGTGGCCCCGTCGGGGAGCTGCGTGCTGCACGTGCGCGAGCACCTGGACCTGGCCGGCGACACGGCGGCGGTCCGTCACCTCCGGGAACGCACCTTCGAGCTGTGCCGGTTCCTCGACCGCTTCCTCGACCTCGACCGGCTCGACGTGTCCTTCCCGCACCGCGTCGGGTACCACGCCGCCTGCCACGGCCTGCGCGGGTTGCGGCTGGGTCGCGCCAGCGAGCGCATGGCGCCCGACGTCGACGTGGTGCGCAGCCTGCTCGGCCGCGTCGCCGGCCTCACCCTCGTCGCACTCGACCGGGCGGACGAGTGCTGCGGCTTCGGCGGCGCCTTCGCCGTCACCGAAGAGGCCGTCTCGGTC